>WJKD01000791.1 GCA_014729315.1 Promethearchaeota archaeon
GAGAACTAATACGCTTAGAGCGAACCTCAAGGGATCATATTCGGTTTGTCGTTCACGATTTGGAAAGATGGAACCTAAAATTAAAAGATTTAAAGCAAAACGCTAAGAATCTATTAGAATGGATTATTACGAAAAATTAAGAAAAAAAATAGACAAAAATCTGGAGACAATTAATTAGATTTAATATTTCGTTTACAAATCTTTTAAAAATAGTATATAAATTAAGGGATGTGGTAAAACCGCAGGAAAAAGATACTAGCTCTCTATTAAAAGATTAATATGCGGTCAAATAGGTATATTTTGTTAAGTTGAATTTTTCAACCTTAACGGAATCTTGTTTCTTTGTTGTTTGTTTTCTTTCTTTTTTCTTTGCTAGAGGAATCTTCACTACGATCTTATAGTCGTCCAAATAAAAGTTGTCGTAGAAAACCTTTTTATATTTATCAAAATCTATAAATTTGCTCATTTTTTTTCTCGTAGTTTGCACGAGCATAACACTCACCCTCTAATATTGCTTTGTAGATAAATGTGATATGAAAAATTTAAAACTATTTCTTATAAATTATAACTGATGACGGGGATTAATTTTTATTTTATTACACGACCCGAAAATTAACGTGAAACCTAACTGTGTAGAAAATCATACATTTACGAAGTCGACGGGATAGAATGGTAACAACAAATATTGGAGAAATAACATATTTATAGGTTTCGAAATATCTGTGACCATTTACTTAAATGATCTTCTAAAGAAAACATTTTTCCTCTTATATCCTACATTTTTAGAAGAATCTCCAAAAAATGTCGCAAGAATGGGTTGTTAGATATTAAATCGAACTTTATTTTTTCTAAGTAAACTGAGGGTGGGTAGAACTTATTAATTGTGAAAGATTTTACAAAAGTATCTAAAGAGATTCAACAAATATATCAATAAAAAGGGAATGTTAAGATAAAATGAGCAATGGATATATAGGAAAGATATTATGGGTAGATCTCTCGCAAGAAATCTTTGAAGAGGAAAAATTACCGGATGAGCTTTATAGAAAGTATATTGGTGGTTATGGATTAGCTGTCAAACTTATTTATGATAGAATGAAACCCAAAGCTGAAGCGTTAAGCGAAGACGCTTTGTTTGGATTTTTTCCAGGATTATTAACAGGCACTGCAGCTCCCTTTTCAGGGCGATATATGGTAGCGGGGAAATCACCTTTAACGGGAACGTGGGGCGACGCAAATTCTGGTGGTACATTTGGACCAGAAATAAAGAAATGCGGATACGACGCAATCATTATCAAGGGAGCAGCAACTACTCCAAAATACTTATCAGTAATTAATGGTAAAAAGGATATATTAGATGCAAATGAGATTTGGGGGCTTGATTTGATCGAGGCTGAAGAAAAACTTAAAAAAGTCCACGGCAACTTTGTCAAAACGGCTGGAATCGGACAAGCAGGGGAGAAATTATCGCTAATTTCAGGAATTGCTAACGATAAAGGGAGGATCGCAGCAAGATCGGGATTCGGAGCCGTCATGGGTGCAAAGAATCTCAAAGCTTTAGTTTTAAAAGGCAAGGAAAAAATTAACTTCCATGATAAAAAACAATTTATGAATCATGTAAAACAGTATAATCAATCTGGTTCCGTTGGAGATCCGGGAATGTTAACCCGATTTCTTTTGAAAAGGATTCCAAAAATGGCAAAAACAATGCGCCGTCTTAACGCAGGGAGTGGCGGATCACCCAGTCTTATGCGACAAATCTACCACAACTTAGGAACGCCAGCAGCTAATATGCTTAGCGCAGAATCTGGTGATTCTCCTGTAAAAAACTGGGACGGAATTGGTATGTATGATTTTCCTCCAGAAAAAACCAAAGAAATATCTTCTGCTGCGTTAAACGAATTTAAAGTCAGAGATTACGGCTGCTATAGTTGCCCCGTTCAATGTGGTGCGATCATGAAAGTTCCTGAATTAGGCTTAGAGGAGACACATTTGCCGGAATACGAGACATGTTCTGCATTTGGAAGCTTACTATTAAACAACGATCTGATGTCGATATTTGAAGTTAACGATCTATGTAATCGGGCCACTATAGACACCATTTCTACGGGCGGTGTGGTTGCATTTGCGGTTGAGTGCTACGAGAATGGTATTTTAACTAAAGAGGATACGGATGGGTTAGAACTCCATTGGGGAAATTCAGACGCAATAGTTGAACTTGTCAAAAAAATTATTAAAAGAGAAGGTATTGGCGATATTTTAGCAGACGGTGTTCAAAAAGCCTCTCAAAAAATAGGCCAAGGAAGCGAAAAATACGCAATTCATTCCTTAGGGCAAGAACTTCCCATGCATACTCCTACGTATACCGAATCTTTGGGCTTTAGCTACGCGTACGATCCTACGCCTGGAAGACACACAACTGCCAGTATCGATTTTACTGAAAGTGCCCCCATCGATAAATTTATCGAAGGGATTGAATTACCAGATAAATGGGAAAAAGACAAAGCGAAGAAACTTCAAGCTCAAAAAATTGACACTGGTTTCCATCAAGTTTTAGTATGCTCTGGCTTATGTCTATTCGCTCCCACCTTCGGAATATATCCATTCGTAGAGTTTATTAACACTCTTACGGGATGGGAAACAAATATTGAAGAGTTAATCAAAACAGGATTGAGAATCCAAAATTTGAGGCAAGCATTTACCCTAAGAGAGGGAGTTATGTTAGCTAACAATAAACTCCTTGGAAGAGCTATCGGAGATCCACCCGACGAGCGTGGTCCTCTTGAGGGAGTAACAGTTGATTATGAAGGTTTTTATAAAGACTTTTGCAAAGAAATGGGTTGGAATCCCGAAAACGGCTATCCCTTGAAGAATACTTTGAAAGATCTGAGCCTAGATTTTGTCATTCAAGATCTATACTAATTCATTTTCTTATTTTCTTTTTTATAATCTATGCAAAAAAATATCAATCTCCGAAATTTCTAACAGATATTAAAGATAGATTTTTATATTCCTAACGAAAAATTTGCCCGGAAACCATTATGAATTCGAAGGATTTATTGGAAAACCCTTTATTCAAAAACGCTAATAGGATAAAGGGTAAATTTCCCGCTTTTTCAGAGAGGACAAAAGGCAAATTAAGGACTTTAAAAGTAAAAAATGTATACCAATTACGCGATTCTTTTAAGAACTTTTTTTTGATTGTTTTGAAAAACGATGCTGATAAAAAGAGGGAAAGAATCTACCTGTGCGTTTCCTTGGCGTCTCAAAGCTCTGATTTAATGGTAATTCTTGCCAAAGACTTTGCTCTTGATAACTCTCTACATC
>WJKD01000792.1 GCA_014729315.1 Promethearchaeota archaeon
ATGTACGTCTTAAAATATACACGAAAGCCATCAACGACACAGATCCAGCTCACAGACTATATCTATGGGCCCGTACGGACAGAGTTCGATATGAGTGATACAGTACAGTACAGGAAAGCCATGAAATCGATCCATACCGTTCCACGAAGGAAACCGCGTAAACGCGGCAGGAAGAAGGATATAACGAAGCTGTTCTACAAAATTGACCATTTCATAAAGAAGGGAGACCTCACCCCAATAAAACCCGATTACCTCCACAGATTTCGGAGTATTCCGATCCTACCCCTTTCTGAGATTGAGTATGAAGGGATTACCGACTATGAAATGCTGATGCTAAAAACGCTTCCCGGGTTTACCGGCTTTTTCGATGAGGTGATTCTCTGTAATAACTTTACCTATTTTGATGATATGCAAGAACAATTAGAACAGAGAGGAGTCTCATTTCGGAATCGCTTCCTTCATGATATTATTATTTACGAATTAGCTCGTATTCAAATTGGAATCGATAACTATACGGCGTTCGCGAATGCAGTACGCTATTTTCAACCTCTCTTTCCGAACGGCATCCTTCATGACACGGATTACTTTCCCGATGTAGATCTGGTAAGTTATGTGCTTCGGGCACTCCCTCTTGAAATGCTTCAAGAGTATTTCTTCTTGCTATTAGACGAAATGTATGAATATAAAATAGCCAAGAACCGAATCCTTATCTGGGATGGGCAATTTGTCCATTCGAATTGCAGTGATCATTTTAATAAGGAAAAAGAGTCCTACAATGATCCCGATGCGGGATTTTGCAGGCATCAAAATAAGGTGTACGGAGTGGGGTATAAAGTATCAACAATTTATGCATATTGCGGTGATCGTACTGTTCCGATATATTGTGAGCTATTTGCGGGAGATACCGATGAATATACCGTGCTTCGGGAAACGTTCGACCATTTTTTCTCGTTGGGGTATGAAGATCCATTGGTGGTGCTGGCGGACGCTGGGCCATATTCCTTGGAAAATCTGAAGTATTTTTTTGATAAAGGTATTGTCCCATTGATAAATTCTAAAAAGTCAATAAAGAACCATAATGTTATGAAATTAAACGATTCTTACTACTTGAATATGGACTTTGTACCGGAAGAATGGACACGAGAAGAGTTAATCTCCCTTATGAATATAAGAAGCGAAATAGAGCGGCAATTTTCTCACAATATCGTGGTGTATCATGCCAGACGGGCGAACGTACGCGGGAAAGAGATGGTCTCCAAGCATCGATATCTTATTTTAATCTTAGATCTGCTTAAAGTCCTCACGGCGTATAAATTGGGACGCCCCGACCTAATCGGGAAAACACGTATCTTTTCGATGTCAAAAGGAGTTAGTTTTTATCGCCTTTTCCCTCACTTGGCGCAAGAAGCGGGGTTTCAAATCTTTTTTCCACAGGAGAGCGTAATGCCGACGCTTTTTTAGGAAGGATATTAAAGGATTTCGTCGGTGTAATTTTTAAGGACTTCATCATTACGAGAATATAATACATTTATAAAAAGGCTCTTTTCATACTTATTCTTTTTATTATAGTATGCTGACTTAATTGGAGATTTTGCCATAATTTTAAAACTTGATGAATAAAACATTTTTCCAATCATTTTTTAATAATCCAATCTACATATAATATTAATAGAATAATTGTAATTTGAATAGATGCCTACACTAAACGATCTAACTATTCCTTATATCAAAAAATTAGCAAAGGAGCTCCAAATAGAACTTAAAAGGGGTAAAAAATCAGAATTAATTAATCAGATTGAGAATGCTGGAATAACCCCCAAAAAACTTGAAACTTTGATAGAAAAATATTTAAAAGAAAAAAATCAAGCCAAGATTACAAAAAGAAGAAAATTATTAGATATTCCTGAGTTAGAGATTCGTTTAGAGCAACTAGAAAAGAAGGTGGAATATTTAATATCACTTATTAGTGAAAGAGATATTACTTCTGAAAAACAAGTAGCTCACAAAAATCAGAAAATGTCTTCTAGACCGAAAAAGGTTATTGAGAAATTTGAAATAACAAACCTGAAAGA
>WJKD01000793.1 GCA_014729315.1 Promethearchaeota archaeon
GATTGGGATCATTTTGTAAATAATACTAAGTTAATTAATCAACTTAGGGCTCCTAATGGAAGTTGGGAGAACTACTTAAAAGGAGCTTATTTACGGTTACTAAATAAATTTCAAACCCAAATTATCTATGGTGCTAATTTATGCGTAAAGGGAAACATCCCTATTGCCTCAGGTCTGAGCAGTTCTTCTGCTTTAACAGTAGGGGCACTTAAAACTATCTCTTATCTAAATAATCTAAATTTATCAGAAGATACTCTAATTAACTTATGTGCAGAAGCTGAATGGTTCGTTGGAACTCGTGGAGGCGCAGCTGATCACGCAGCTATCGTCTTAGCTAAAAAAAATAAAGTTCTTCATGTAAAATTTTTTGAGTTTGAAGTAATATCTCAAGTGTCATTTCCTATGTTTTTTGACCTTCTTGTGTGCGATACAAATATTGTTGCTGATAAATCTGGTTCAAAAAAAGATGAATATAACCAAAAAGTCTTAGCTTACGAACTCGGATTTAAGTTCATTAAAAAAATTTTACCTAGTGCTAGTAATAACCTTAGATATTTACGAGATGTTAGCCCAGATAATCTTAAACTTCCTTTAAAAGATTTGCTCCGATATTTAAACGAAGTCCCTGAATATATCCTCTTTCAAGAGCTTTCGGATTATTTTGGAGACGAAGCGAGTCAAATTATAGAAAAATATAACTTTATTTCTCCCCCCTCCAAGATCCATCTCAGAAAAATTCTTTTATATGGAATATCTGAGTGCCAAAGAAGTAAATTATTCATAGAAGCGTTAAAACATAAAAATTTTAAACAAATAGGAACCTTGATGAAACTTTCTCACGATGGTGATAGAAAGTTTATTTTTGATTCAGATGACAAACTAAGATACTATAATAATAATATTTCCAACAAACTTCTTAGAGAGAATTCAGAAAAGAGTCTTTATCAATTTTCGGGAGGATATGGATGTAGTATTAAGGAGATTGATTTTATAGTAGATAAAGCTTTGAATGTTCCAGGTGTAATCGGAGCCCAACTCTCTGGAGCGGGTTATGGTGGATGCGCTATGATCATTGTTCGAAAAAATTTTACAGAACAATTAATATCCGAATTAAAGAAAAAATACTATAATTTCTTCAACTCAAAACTAAAAATTTACAATATAACTCCGGTCAACGGGGCTTCTATTTACAATTTGGGGTGATTTTAATATAAACAAATCAAGGTTGAATAATTGTATTAATTAATAAACTCTTTTAAGAATGAATTTTAATTTTATAAATTCTAAAATTGAGAGATAAATCTGACTAAGGAAACTTATTCGTATATGTTAAAAACTAGTCTTAAATCATCAGGATCCCTTTCAAATATCTTAGAGAAACAATTACAACAAGGTATACCCAAATTAATATTAAAGTTTTTCAAATGATTCTTATTTCCCATATTTTTAAGTAGAAACCCTTTTAATTCATCCCTGTTATCATCGTAATAGAAATCTAATAAATATTCCAAGTGATTTTTAGAACCGCAAATCGGACAAACTGAGTATCTTCTAACAAAATTCTGAACTTCATCTAAATCGTCGTACTTTCCTTGAATGTTTCTAATAACTTTAAAACAATCTTCGCAAGGTATTCCAAAGTAGAATTCGTTAGTATTTAAATCCTCCAAGGTCTCTGTGTTCTTCATATTAGTTATTAATAGCTCTTTAAAATAACTATACCTCGAGGAAAAATAAAATTTTTCGCAATTAATTTGATTTATGTCTTTTTTACCGCATATTGGACAAGTATCGTAAAAGCTTTTGAAAGAATCGTATTCTTTTAAGTATTTATTATTAATATTAGCTAGACATACTTGCAAACACGCGCTTTTTACCCTTTCGAAGGTAGTATGAGTTAAAAAGTAATGAATGCGATTTGCTTTATCTCTATATTCATTTAATTCATTGGTAATATCGTATTTCTTGAAGAACTTCAATATCTGCCTTTTAGCTTTATAATAAAACTCTCTATGCATTTTAGAATAATTTTCTGTATTGTATCTAAAAAACGGCTCAAAATGTTCAGAGTGGATGCAATAGTTTACTAATTCTGAAAGATTATACTCGTACTTATAGCCCATTTTAATTTTTCGTAGTTCATTGTAAAGTTTTATTTTTTCAAATTGTGATAGATATGATTTGCTCGATTTTTTTTTTAAAAGGTTGATTCTTCTCGAGTAAAGGGTATATAAAAATCCTAAATCTTCAGGTAGCGTTTCCTTCCACAAAACACTATTTATCGTAAAAAAATCTATTGTTCTATACGCCTCATTATCATAATTAAATAATTTGTTTACTAAGTTTGTTGTTCTGTCGTCTGGAGTGTTTAAATTTTTATTCTTCACTAAATCTACCATCGTAAGATCAATCCTTAAAATTTGAACTACACTCATTATTAATTCGTGGAAAAATGATTCCCATACATACCTACGCAATGCACCATACAAAGAATTTCTCCATCTTTCGTATCCTAATTCAAATATCTTATTTAAGAAAATAAGAAGGGTCATATTATTGAAATTAAATTCGTAGGTCTGATATTTTATATAACCTTTTTCATTGTAGTGCCAATGATTTCCTCCGATGTAAATTTTGATACCCTTAAGTATTTTATTTAACTCTTGGATGGTAGTTGTCTCAAGTTTACCTAAAATGAATTTTATTATATCGGGGGGAACCAGATTATTAGTATCTATGTAAAAATCGCATTCCAATTCACGAAAAATTACTTTTTTTTGCTTTTTTTTCTCTGAAGTCGCTTTCATTTTGCTCTCTCTTCAATATCATTTACGATATGTATAGTACAGAGGGATCTTGGTAAGAATTAGAAAGGAAGTAAATAATATTTTCTATTCATATCTACTTTGATTCATAGAATAATAGAAAAGCCAAGTATTTAATTTTAATTGACTTAAAAAATAGTAATTTCTTAAGATGTTAATGTTTCCATATTAATCCTCTAATTTTATTTTAGAGATGGGAGGTATCCGTGAAGTTTTAAATGTCGATTGGTTTAATAGCCTTCTTAATTATAAGATTATAAATTGTCTTTTCGATATCTTCTTTATCAAACTCTAATTTCTCGATAGCATCAATTAATAATTCTCGAATGATTATTTTCTTATCATTCTTTTTTGTTAATTTTTTTGCGAGTTTCCATATTTTTTTTGTCAATTTGGTTTTTTCAATATTTTTAATAGATTCTAAGCTATGAGGCAAGTTTACACTTAAGAAAAAGATTTCCTCACTAAGCTGATTCACTGTTTGTCTTTTCTTATTATCGCTTTTTAACACAGATGTATTTCCACTATATTCTGTGTATAAATTTCGTAGTTCGTCTTTGTATAGATTTTCAAATCGTGTCGTAAATAAATTAAGTGCCTCTTCTGTAAATATAATCGGAGGTTTTTCACTCATTATCAAGCTAACCCATATAATTTTTCCTGATCTTGTCATTATATATTTGCCTTCTAACGTCGCTAGCTGAAATTCTCCCTCAAATTCAGGAAACCCGAATTCTTTTTTTAAAACGGTTCTACTATACAAATCTATGAAATCAGGATTCAGCTCTAAATGGGGTGCTTTTTCCATGTAAATAATCCCCCTACTGTCCCTATGAA
>WJKD01000794.1 GCA_014729315.1 Promethearchaeota archaeon
CATAACCCCTTTGGGGATGCTAATTTAAGGGTGGAGAACCATCCTCTATTGTCTAATGTGTGTATAGCACATTAGGGAGTACGAATCTCACACCTTTAGGTGTGAGTAGTTCAATGAAAATCAAAAAAGATACTTTGTTTTCAGATATTTCGTAAAATCAATATATATAAATTAATGAATCTTCATTATATTACTAGTATAATAGAAAGGAAATATGTGTAAAAATGTCAGAAACGGAAAAAGAATCGCTCAGAAAGCTCATTATGTTGATTTCTGATCTTCGAGCGAAAGACGAAGAGCGCTACGAGGCACACGTCAATTTTATGAACGAAACTATTAAAATGATTCGAGCAATCGAATCGCAAATGAATAAACATTGGCAAACTGTATTAGATTCCTTGAAAGATTTGAACGAGAGCATAAACGAAAATCTGGATTCCTTGCTAACGGGAATCAATCCTAAAGGATTGCGGGAGACCTCTCGTTCTTTAAGAGAAATTATGGATACGATGAATAAAAGCGTCCAATCTATGAATCTAGAGAAAGTTTTGAGCGAATTGAAAGTGCTTCAATCCGGAACATATACGATCGCTCCTTCAACGCTCTCTGAGGGGCAAAAACCCGAACCTATCACTGCTGGAGAAGGGTTAAAGCCTCCAGGAAGACAACCCGCGGGATTAAAACCGCCAGGCGGAGCGAAAGCGGGTGCTCAAGAATCAGAAGAAAAAACGGAATGGGTCGATCCGCACGAGAAGAAAGAAGAGGAAGAAGAAGAGCCGCATTTGCTTCGCCCAAGCGACTTTTTCGGCTCCTAAAACAAATCTAACGGCTTTTTCTTTCTTATATTCATTACTTTTTCTTAGATTGAAAAGGAATTGATTCTTCAATATTGAATGAAACACTAACCCTCATCCAATCAGAATTCATAGAAT
Source organism: Promethearchaeota archaeon (assembly GCA_014729315.1). The sequence goes on from WJKD01000794.1 coordinate 933, forward strand.
TTGAAATTTTAATTGGTAAGTTTATTCAAATCGTTCTAGTTTCTTTATTTTTGGATTTATATCTCTTATTCTATTAAAAAGAAAATATTTTGATATAAGAGGGGATAAAGAAGGAAATTTAAACGAAATTAGTTAGAAGTGTCTTTTTAAAAAAAGGAGGTGAAAATTTAATTCAAGCTTTCAAAATATTGATGAGTCAGATTAAAAAAGAGTTCGCTAATATTATCTCCTGTTTTTGCAGACGTAAGTAAATAATCCACGTTTAATCTGTTTGCTTCTTCTTTGATTTCCTCCTCGCTTACGACTATATCTTCCATCAAATCTGACTTATTCCCGACTAATATAAAGGGGACTTTATCTGAAATTGCTCTTATTGCATCTCTATACCACCGTTCTGCGTTTTCTAAAGTGTTTTTTCTCGTTCTATCAACAACTATTATAGCTAATTGAGCAAGCTCATAGAATTGTTTACGAAATGGAGTATTGCTTATGACTTGTCCACCAATATCCCAAATTACTACTTTAATGTGCGTGTCTTCAATATTAATACTCTTATTAGAAATTTCTAGTTGAAGTGTTGGAATATATTCTTTTATAAAGGCGTCTTCCACAAAACGCCTCGCAATTGCACTTTTTCCCGCTTTAAAGTCCCCAATTATGATTATTTTCAAACTGTAATCTCCTTTAGGCAGTTTTAAACGAGCTTTTATCTCATAGTCCACTTTCTGATATCCTCGAACATTAAAATTCTTATCCACGAAAGCTTGGAAATGATGCTTACAAACTTCGTTTTTCTGAATTGATATTGTGGTTAATTGTTTCGCCTCGTTTATAACTGTGGAAGAGATTTTTAGTTTTTTTTCAGCTTTACATATTGGACAAATAAAATTTACAATTTTCTGATTGATTTCCTTCTCATTATTAGACATGAAAAGATCTCACCTTTAATTAAAATTCTCGATCATAGTAGATTAGAATTAATTTTAATCAGGTTATTGACAAAAATTTAGAATATGTTTCTTTTTACTTGATTAAAAAAACTGGTTTATTTAAAATTGTTGAGAACCGAAGTTGTCTGTTACCACCGTATTAAAAAAAAATTCTGCTATTTAATTTGATTCAATTCCAAAAAATTTTCGAATTCCTTGTTCCAGAGGTTCTTTAGCGATTAAGCGATTAGATTTTCGATTCTTGGTCTAAAAATTAAAATTTTTCAATAGAATTGTTCCATTATTTCAAAGTAGTTATAATAGTAAGTGGATTAATAATTTCTTAAAATAATATTTGCTGGACAAAATCTATCTTCCATTTACCATTTCCATGAACGCTCCCAGTCTCGTCTTTACTTGTTCCACATTTTCACCGATCTTATTAAAGTTGACATAGGTTGTGGGAATTTCCAACTCGCGACGAATTTTCCTTCTTAACATCGAGTAGCAATTCGAGATACTATGACATCCAAAAAGTTGGTTAAAGATAACTCCGTCAACATTTAACCTTTCTGCCTCTCTTAAATAGGAATCTGTTAAAGTATCGTTATCGCATCCCATGAATTTATTTGAGGCATTAAGCAAAAATCTGGCGTATTCTTCAAGAGGATCTGCATTTTGTTCTACTGGTATTTCTTCTAATAAGCCCAACAAATCCCAGTCAGCGTAGATAGTTCGACCTCCTAACTCGTAGATAATTTCATGACTTTCGGGTTCCCATCCTCCAAACATTGGCGTCAAAAAGATTCGAGGCATTCCTGAACAATCCATCCCCATCTTCTTTCGAATTCTTTCTCTCATCTCTTCAACTAAAGAGGTCATGTTTTCCAGAAAGCGATTTTGATTCTAATTATAATCTTGAAAGCTAATGGAAAGAAGGGCGAAGATTTCGGCCATCGTTGCGGGATTGCAAGGATAATAGTCAGAAGCGCTGATATCGTAAATAATAGTTTTATAGAGACTACAAATTTTATTTCTAACTTGAAATTGCGTTCTTAAATCGTTATCACTACAAGTTCTCCCCGTAATATCTTCGAGCTGTCTTATCGCATCAGAGAGATTGCTTTTTAAAATCTCGATAGCAGAGCCAATATCTCTCGGAGGGATATCAACCCAAATTTGTTTTCTTGCTTTAGGGATGGTTTGTTGAGTTGCGAGGTACTTATTCCAGGCACTACATCTTATAGTAAAATTTAAGTTTGCCTCTACATTTTTTCCCTTCGAGATTTGCATGCCGTAAAGAGATTTAATTCCGTAACAGAAATCGCTCGGTATTCCGCTTTCCACGCCTAACTCGTACATCTCGTTATATTTTGCGTTAATAGTGTCAATAACATCCCCAATGATTTTATCAATTATGTTTAAATTGTCGTATTTTTTCATAAATCCTAGAAATTTTGTAACATTTCCCCATCCAAAGAAATTACTTGCGGAATTCAGCGCAACCAAATATTTATTTACTTCAAATATCTCCATTCTAATTGGAAAAACTGGAATTGCCCCCGCAGCAAAAGCTAAATCAGAAAAAGGTAAAGCTATTCCAATCAAATCCTTTTTTTCTCGAAATTTTTTTCGTTTTAGATAAGAGTTTCCCGATAAAAAGTTGTAAGCCATTTTTAACATCGAAGCAAAATTTACGACATCTTCAGCCATTACGCTCATTTTTATACCATCTCCAGAAAAGCTTCTATTCTTGTTGAAAGTTGACCTCTATTAGCTCTTGAATAATCTCGTTCCAAATTTAGGATTTTAATCCCTTTATCTTGCAATTTTTTTTTTAAGAACGAGGACATAATTGAAATGTGATCGCAAAATTTAATGATGTGATTAATTACGCTTATATCCTTTCCCTTATTTTTTTTGTAGCGCTTCACATACTCTAATAGCTGGGTAGTCTTATTATCAAGAAAGTGAGGGATTGAATGATCACTAAATTTATTTTTTTTAAATCGATATACGAGGAAATCTAAGGGATTTTCGAATTTCTTGAAAATCTCCTCTTCAAATGTCTGACCAAAATAGTTATTACCAATCCAACTGTCAAAGATAACAATATTTCCGCCTCCATCTTCAATCAAATCAATCAAATAG
>WJKD01000795.1 GCA_014729315.1 Promethearchaeota archaeon
GGCTCGGCGTCGCCTCCTGGAATACAACTTTGCCAAAAAGCTGGATTTGTTTTTCCTCGTTTGTCGGCAATTGCTTTAACAGTTTTTCTTCTTCCTTTGCCAGCTCATCAATGGTTGGCATCCGGTTATTTCGTTTCCTGAAGCGCATTTCATACAACACCAGCTCGCCTTTTACTTTCTGCTTATCAGACATCTGCAGCCACTCTTTATAATAATTAATCTTGGTGCTGTACTCCTGGCGCCTTCTTGCTTCTTCCTGCTTTTTCTCCTGCTTGATTCTTTCTTCCTTTGGAACGAAGTTGGTTGGCAACGACCAGTTGCCTTCAATTGCTTTCCGTAAATAGCCGGCAGGATTCTTTCCAATAAGTGGACTTTTAATTTCCTTCAGATAATCAAACGCCTCGATCCAACTCTTGATGCGCTCTTCAGGATATTTATTGATAATCTTTTCTGCCACGCCTTTGGTTATTTTCCGCTTTATCAATTCGCTGGTCAGCTCGTTATCCTGGACTTGTACATCTTCTTCCGGAAGCTGCTCCGGTTCCGGAGTTCCTTTCACTTCATAGCGATAGTACTTTTTATTCCTCTTCCATTCCGCGACCGCTCTTTCGCCAATATAATATTTAATCAACCAATCGTTTTTCCCGGAACAATCCAGCCATTCGACATCAGCAAAATACTTGTCTTTTATCAGTTCCTTATGAGCCGGTCCGAGCTGCTTTTGCGCCTTCCATCTTTCTTTTTGTCTGGTCAGCGGAAAATAATCACAAATTTTCGAATATCTTGACTGAACGAAATTCTGATTATTCTCTAACGCCACATAAATCGATAAGCCAATGAATTCGTACATCCGGGTGGTAATATTTCCACTCAATCTTTGATAAAAATCCCAATCCAAGGGAACGACATAATTTGCATTGATATTCTGCAGATACCAAGTGCTCAGCATTAAATAAACACCATCAGCTTTTCTGCCGTCCTCGAATTCCTCGCCCGAAAACAATACCCGATCATACAAATGAAACGTGTCGTTTATCGACTTTTTCGATTTCTTTAAATAGAACGTCCCTTTTGATTGAATGGTTGTTGCCACAATTCTCTGCAGAGAATTTTTCACCTCATTCGTGTTGACACCCGAGGGATTAATTTTCATCAAACTGCAGAGAGATCTGAGCGAGCCTAATTTAATCGGATTCTGGATCGGTTTGGGCATTTTATCCAGTATTTGCTCCACTGCACGGTGCAGCTTTTTATCAAACGCAGTGGGAAAGCCAAAATCGACATTCATGGTCACTTTCCAAACCAGTTCTGCTCTGCCCTCACTGCTATGAATATGCTCCTTTATCTCGATCTTTTCTCTTTTGCTGGATTTACTCAAATCAAAAAACGGATATTTAAGAAAATTAAACTCGGTCCGTAAAATTTTGGGAATAATAAGCTGGCGTTCTTTTTCTATAATATCCAAATTGTCTTTGGGGGACTTTTCTTCAGTCATCACTTCCCTATCTTGTTTTTTGACACCAAAGGTTTTCGCCAGATGGTTAAAATAGCCATCTTGATTCATAAATTTTTTGAAAAGAAACAACAACAATGAAACATCTTTTCTATGTTGTTGTTGTTTTATATTCTTTTATATACTTTAGAGACTCTGGAAGTCGCTAATATTAGTGCGTTTACAGCGTTAAAACCTACTCATAACTACGCATTTTCCTACTCGAAACTACGCATTAACCTACTCATAACTACGCACTTTGCTACTCGAAACTACGCACCCGCCAACTTGAAACTACGCACATCAAAAAATAATCACTTATAAAAACCTACTCGAAACTACGCACCTGGATCATTTCACAAAGCCTACTTAAAACTACGCGCGTTGATATAATCTATCAAAGATCAGATGAGTCCACGTCGCTGTTTGCAATAATAGTGTTGTGAAGAATTGGTCGGGCTGCCACAGAATTCACAAATTTTCGGATTGTGTTCCTTTTTTTCTTTGTGCTTATCTTCATAGCAAAATTTGCAATAAAAATCAGAAACAGAGTCGTCGATTTCATGTTCTTCACAACAGATACATAATTTATAAGGTGGAATTCTTTTTGGCATAAAATCTGAAAATAGCTGACAGAAGCATTATATTATTATATTCCACCAATCCCGAAATGGCAAATAAACACGGATAAAATAGATTACTCGACTATAATTGTCTCCGCAAAATCCTTGAGATTTTGGATATCATCATCAGTAAATAAACGCCATCCATTTCTGTTTTTGGTTTTGACATCCTCAATATCACCATTTTTTAACCATCGGCGCCAGGTGGATTCATGTACTCCTGCCTTGTCCAACGCTTCGCTCGTGTAGTAAAATGTTTTTCCTTTAATTTTAACCGGCAATCTGTTGACTCCTTTTGAAATGGTTTGAAAGGGGTTTATGGGGATTAATATAGTAAAGAAAGGTGGGAAAAGCAAGGGGAAACTTGATGGATAATCTAACAATGTATCTTAAATTTTTATATATTCTAAATGAATAGATTTATTTTCAGGATCAATCTCCAATAATATTTTTGGATTAGTAATTTAGACTGTATTATTGTAGACCACCTCTTTGGTAATATAACGTATAATACTTATAATAATCAATATGTTGAGTTGATTTTTATTAAATAGCTATTGTGTTTAAAAGAGTTGATTTTTATTGTATTGTTGGTATGGTTTTTGTTATTGTAAACAGAAAAATGTCTAAAAATTTACGATAATAATAAAAGCGGATGATATTTTAAAATCATGTTATTATTTTAAAACGAATTATTATGATATTGATAACGGTTATACTTCCTCTCCTATAGCTACTCTAGAAAAATGCTGTTTTTATGGCTATTTGCTAATAAAATCTTATTTTCGAAGATTTCGTTCTGTGATTCCCTTTGCTTAATTAAAAATACGTAAATTCAACTCATATAATTTATTTTTATGTGTAATACCAATAAAAAGAATATTAAAATGAATAAAATATTCAAATTAGTATCGGAAATATATATCGAGCATGTTTTGAAAAGTTTTTCCCTAGAGCAAAGAAAAAAATATTGTGAGGAAATTTATAGAGGAAAAATTTCAGCAATCAAGCCGATTTCGAAAATTATGCCCTTAGATGATTCTCAAGCAGAGGTTTATTGTTTAGCTTTGGGAAGAATTGGCTCCGTGGAATGTGTTCAGTATTTAGTTGCTCGTGCTAAAAATGCTAGTCTAAAACTTAAGAATACCATTTGTAACTCATTGATCCTGATTGATCACCCAATAGCATTGAGTGAAGCAAACAAAATATCATCTCAGTTAAACATTGAATCTAAAAAGAACAAACAATTCATTTCCTTAAGCGCTGAGGCAAATAAAACTCTTATGGAGCTGTTAAAAAATCAAAATGATTCAATTAGGTTATATGCTCACAAAATATTATATACATATGTTGAAAAACGTCATATTTCAAATTTATTAAAACAAATAAAAACCGAAAAGTCAGAAGATATAATAAAAATTATTGAAGAAATATTAACAAAATTTTCCAAAAACGAACGTAAATATATATTGCATAATTTTATCAGCCCGAATAGTAAAATATTTCGCAAACATAATAATAAAAAGAAAAATAGAAAAAAATTTAATAACGAATTACAAATTATAGTAAGAAAAATTCCAAAATTTTTTATATATCAAATACCGACCATCTCACTTTTTTGGCGAGATTTTATATATAAATCTCTTGATGGTTTATGGCAGCCTAGTGGAAACCAAGAAAGCATATTATGGATATTGGCTAGTAATGGTGCTTGGATTCCAAAGATAAAAATATGCTTTGATAGAAATGTTTTTAATCAACTAACTCAAAATAGATCCCAGGCGGACATTATAAAAATTATAAAAGTCATCGAAAAAATTGGTTGGACTAGAAATGATGCTTCTATCCTTAAAATACTTAAAAATAGTGAAAATACATTAATCAAGACAATGGCTATTAAGGGACTCATTTATTTGGACTTAAAAGAAGGGTATGCAGAAGCTTTAACATTTTTAAAGGAAGACCATGAGCCACAGTTTGCTCAAGAACTACTTTCAATGTGTAACATTAAACATTATCTAATTAAAGAAAATTTAAAAATCTTATTGAATTCAAATTGCAAATATGTGCAAAAATATGTTTTACGAAGATGCGATGAGATGTTTGATACTGAAATTGAAAAGATTTTAATCAACTTTATTACAAAGTATCAAGATAAGGAAATTTTGAATGAAGCATTGACAGTCCTAAATTCTAATCATGCATATTCATTAGAGAATTTTCGAGAACTTTTAAAATCTTCAGACATAATTGTTAATAAATGGGTTCTTGATAATTCATCCAATTTAGTTGAAGAGGAGCAAAAAATACTTCTATCTAAACTAATAAAAAATGAAAATGAAAAAATTCAAATACTTGCAGCTAGGCAAATTATTGAAAAAGTCCAATGGCTTAATAATATGGACTCCCTAAGTAAAGTATTTAAAAAATTAAGTAAAAACCAAAATTTTATAGATGAACTCGAATATATTTTTAAGGACGCTGATTTAACGGCATTAGAATATGCCAGGTATCTTATCAATGTAACACGAGAGTATGAATTGAAAATAGTAGCTGGTGTCATAATTGGATTATTTGGTAATGAGGAGGATCATAAATATTTAATCTCAACTTTCCGAAATGGAAATCAAAAGAACAGATGGTTTTATATAGTTTTCTGGGGCTGTTTGTCTACAAGAAAAGAAAATAGATCTGTGATTTTATCATCACTTTATAAACATCAGAGTTTACGAGATAGATCTGTGATTATATTAAATAATAGTATAGAAATCTTGGTTAAAATTTACAGAAACTTAGATGATGCCCCCAAAAAAAATTTACTTTTTTTAATCCAGAACCTAAGCCATTCTCTGTTTTTAGAATTTATTTCATTCCTCCGAAATTGGTTTGAATCAAATTTAGATGATTCATTCAGGCCAGTTATTAGTAATGATTTTTATGTCAAAAAGGTAACAATTCTTGAGGAAGAATTTAAATATAACTTATTAAGACAAGCGAGCTACTGTTATCCTACTATATTTAATGAATTTAAAAGAAAGATAAACAATATCAGCAAAGAAAAAGAAAAATTTCGAAAAGGAAAATTATTTGGGGGACTAGTTGACAATAAAACTATACAAATTATTCCAAGTAATTGTTTCCCAATAAAGTTAAATTTTGTAGCTAACATTGTAGATTTGACTGCTTCTCAGAAAACTTCGATCGGAAAAGCATTTTGTGATGTTGTATCCGAGGTGATAGGAGCGGGGGGATCTTTCTCTCCAAACAATAGTGCTAAACAAAATTTAGTAGCCTTTGGATAATAAGGAAATAAAAAAATGATTATTTCTGCCAAAATACCTGCTTATTGTATTGACTTCAATAAAGAAATTCCAGGACAGAGCGATCAATACAGCTTAAAATTACAAGTCGATACAGAGTTACAATTTCAACTAGCTTTAAGGATTTGCGATTATAAAAACACCATAAACAAGATATTCAAAGAATTGACACCAGAAGAAACGGAAGATATTGTGCAGATTGGCATTCAGTTTGGTATATGGTTATTGCAATCTTATTCAGATTCAAATAAAAGCCCATATGAACGACCCTTAAGTATTAAAGACATTCTAATTCGTCTTGGATGGGAAAAAAATATTAGCAAGGATATATTTTTGGTTATTATAATGCTCTTCTATGCTTTAAAAACAATTAGCATTTATAATTTTGAACTTTGTTTTCAAGAGATAGAAGCAATTATTGCGTTTTCATATAAAATAAAAAAAGATTTGGTTAACGATATTCTAAATAGATTATATCTTCATTTGCCGGAATTAAGGGAAATTAAAGATTTTCGTGTTCTTGCTCAATTTAAATAATAGCCAATGTCTATCTTATTCTTTTTCATATCATTATTATTTCGCGTAATAATATCAATACTTAGATAACTATATAAAAAGTTTTGAAAAAAGAATATTCAAAAAGAGCTCATACAAGTCCCAGGATCGACGATCTCGAGCCGTGTAATGGGCGCTGGGTAGCGATTTTTGGTATTAGCGGTCAAGCTCTGTTTGTGCTAGTTCAAAAATTTTTTTCTATTATATCTAAAAAAGCTGCCGGGGATACAATATCAATTTCTTGAAATTTTTTCAAATCTAAAAGATGGTGATCACCGGAAATAATGTAAAGCGCATTAGCTTCAACAGCGCAATCGATAAACATATTGTCATCGATATCTTCCTTGATCACGTCGAATTTTTTAGCCGGAGTTACTTCCTCAATGTTTCGTTTCTCGCCAAATAAATTCACCA
>WJKD01000796.1 GCA_014729315.1 Promethearchaeota archaeon
AGAAAATCTTGAAGAAGCCTTTTGGAGCGGCATTAAAACTAGTTATCTTCCAAAATTTAGACGAGAAATGCAAAAAAATCCAAAAAAGAAATTCTATGACCTCTGGTCTGTTGAGGATCTGATAAACAATTATAAGAATAACACCACCACCAAAACAGATATTGTGAACCAAGCGGAAGCTCTTGAAAATCATAATACCTTAGAGGAATTAGACCAAATTAAAAGTCCTACTCTTCTCTTGGCGGCTTCACACGACAGACTAACCCCTAAAGTGACCATGGAACAAATGCATGAGGTTATGTCGAATAGTACTTTTAAAGTTATTGAAAACGCTGGACACGGTGCTCCTCTTTCTCACACAGATGAGGTTAATAAAATAATATTAGAATTTTTAGAAGAATAATAAACTAAAAACCTTATTTTTTTTAAAGAATTGAAATATTTATGACGGATTTATTTGCGAAGATCAACAACATAAAGATCTGCTACGATATTCACGGTCAAGGAGATCCTGTATTTCTTATCCATGGATTTAGCGATCGAAAAGAGCATTGGAGGGCTCAAGTAGACAAATTAGCAAAAAACTTTAAAGTTATTCGAATGGATAATAGAGGAGCTGGTAAATCTGAAAAGCCTAAAAATAAGTATACTATTGAGGTTTACGCTCATGATATTGCTGGTTTAATGGATTATTTAAACATAGAAAAAGCTCATGTAGTAGGACATAGCTTAGGAGGAATGATTGCCCAGAACTTTGCCCTCCTTTACCCTGAAAAGTTAAATAAACTCGTCCTCGTGAACACTATACCCGGTCTAAGACCTCCTGGTGAGGATATCACAAACGCAGTAAAAATGTATAAACAAAACGCTATCAACGGTCTGAAAGCCCGAGAAAAGGATCCATTGAACGCATTTTTAACTGGAGCAAAAAGTAGCTATTCGAGGAAATTTTGGAAGTTAATGAGGGAAGATCCCGACCGTAAGTTCCATGGCATATGGTCTGTTAATGACCTTTTGGAAGAAAAAACAAAATATGGTCCCACTGAACAAGACTTAATACATCAATCGGACGCATTAGCCAGTCATAATACCTACCATTCGCTTCCAAATATCAAAAGCGAGGTGTTAATAATCGCTGCTGAAAAAGATAAGTCGTGTCCCGCCTCAATGAGCGAAAAAATGCATGAGTTAATACCAAACAGTAAGATGGTTATAATCGAAAAAGCAGCACATCAATCGATTTTAGAAAAACCTCAAGAAGTCAACAGCAAAATAATTGAATTTTTGAAAGATTAAATTTCGATATTACTCTTTTTTTATTTCATAAACCTAAAAAATTAATAGCAATTGCGAGAAAGATAGATTATCCACTATTAAATAGAAAATATCTCTTGAGTTCTTCGAATAATGATGACAGAAAAATATATTAAGGTAAATGGCATAAAAATATGCTGTCAGATACAAGGGGAAGGAAAACCCTTAATTTTAATTCACGGTTTTGCAATGTATAAAGAAATCTGGCTTGCTCAAATATTTGATTTATCAAAAAACTTTCAAGTAATAACACTTGACCTCAGAAATTCGGGAAATTCGAGCCATCCAGAGGAATCGTATGAAATGGAAGCGTTTGTAGAGGACATGAAAGCTTTGATGGATCATCTGAAGATAGATAAAGCACATATTGCGGGACACTCGTTAGGAGGTATGATTGCTCAAAATTTCGCGTTAATTTACCCCGATCGATTAAATAAACTCATATTGATTGCTACGCTTCCCCGTTTCCCAGGAGATATGACAGGATTAGAGATGTATAAGAAAAGCCAAATCAATTCATTTCGAGCAAAGCAGGAAAATCCAATCGATTCTTTTTACGGTAAAATGAAGCAAAGATTTACCAGAAAATTCTTTAAAGAAATGAAGGAAAACCCCAAAAAAAAGTTTCACGGAATTTTTTCTACCGAAGATCTCATTGATTTAGAAATACATGGAAGCTCAAGCATAACGGATATCGAAATCTTAGCAAATTCGATGGGAAGTCACGATACACTTGCACAATTAAACCAAATTCAAAACGATACCTTAATCTTGGTGGGAGAAAAAGATAGATTCACCCCTAAAAATGTAAGCGAATTAATGCACGAAGAAATACCTAATAGCGTGCTAAAAATACTCCCTGGAGGACATTTCTTTCCTTTAGAAAATGCTCCAGAAGTAAACAAGATCATAATTGATTTTTTGTCGGATTGACTTCTCTGAGTAAGGAAAATCTTAAGAGACTTTTTAATTAATAATTAGTAATTTTAAATTAGTTTGTAAATTTCATTCAATAGTTCTAATTGAGAATTCTTAATAGGGGAATTCGTACTAAAAACCTTGTTTTTTTAATTAATGAATTATGCTACTAAAAAAAAATAATAAAGAAAGAAAGAAATATCCAGAGTTAATGCCATTATGGATTGCGGTATTTATTGATATTTTGGGTTTCTACATAATCATTCCTTTTTTACCTTCATTCATAACAATTTTTAATACTACTCCATTAGTTATCGGAGTGCTACTTGCTACTAATGCGTTTTTTACATTAATTTTTGCTCCATTATGGGGAAAGTTTAGCGATAAATATGGTAGAAAACCCGCTTTATTATTAGCTCAGGCGGGCACATTTTCCGCCTTTTTAATTCTTACATTTTCTAATTCTCTTGAATTGATTTTCATTTCCCGTATAGTAGATGGTGTTTTTGGAGGTAACTGGCCTCTTGCTAAAGCAATCGTAAGCGATTCTGTGCCACCTAAAGATAGAGGATTACAGATGACGAATATCGGAGTAATACATGTATTAGCGGGTTTAATAGGTCCAGGAGTAGGTGGAATTCTATCGATATTTCTTGTTCTTGGCCAGAATTATCCAATAGCAACTCCTGGATTTGTTGCTTCGGGGCTGTCTTTGTGTACGATGATTGTGACCTTATTGATGTTAGATGAAACGTGGCCCAAAGAGCTTAGAGAAAAACATAAAAAAGAAAATAAAGTTAAGATAAAAATACGTGAGAATAAAGATGCGAGTTATTTGTTAACACAATATGCGTTCCACACTTTTTCATTTACCATGTACGTTACTACATTAACTATATTTATGGGCATAGTGATAGGATTGAGTGCATTGGAGATAGGGATTGTTTTAACAATCTCAGGTGTCTTTCGAGCTATTATGCGCTTTACAGTATTTAAGCCCACTCTAAGGCTACTTGGAGAAAACAAAATGACGAAATTAGGACTTTTAATTGTCGCAGTAACCTTCTTTCTTGTAGGTTTTGTGAGAGATGTTATATCCTTGTTAATTCTGATGCTAATAGTAAGTTACGGCGTTTCTATTTCAAGAGGACTATTGATTAGTAGGATAACGCAAGTAGTACGTCCGAACGAAATGGGAAAAATCAACGGCTATACAACGACTTTAGACAGTCTTGCACAAATTGCGGGACCGATTGCAGGAACTTTTATTTTAAGCGCGTATAATCCCGTTTTATTGGGATTTGGAATGGGTTTATTAGCTTTAGTAGCATTTTTTATGGTTTTCAAAAAAATTGTTCCCCTGCATGATAAGCAACACGACGCAAAACCTAAAAAGCTTAATAATTAATTATTTATCTCTAAATTACAATTTTAACAAGATCTTGTCGTATCGATAATATAATTAAATTCAAACTCAAAAGTTTTAACTTTTATAGTTGCTTATAAAAAACATCCTAATAGAGACGGATGGAAATATGGCAAACAAAATTAATAAAAGATACGATTGGGAAAATGCGGAGGTAATTGGTTTAAATAAGGAAGTCCCACATTGTTCGCTAATACCATTTAATGATGTGCAATCCGCTTTAGATCCTAGAAAAGAATCGACTTTTCGTCAATCATTGAATGGAAACTGGAAATTTAATTGGGTTAAAAAACCCGAAGACAGACCAAAAGACTTTTATAAACTTAATTTTAATGTTTCGGATTGGAACGAGATAGATGTTCCTTCTAATTGGCAATTAAGAGGGTATGGGATTCCTATATACACCAACATTAGATATCCTTACAGCATTAAATTAGAAAATATTCCAAGTATAGACCACGATTATAATCCGGTTGGATCGTATCGTAGAAAATTTGATATTCCAAAAGAATGGCAAGATCGAGAAATATTCATACACTTCGGAGGCGTTAAGTCTGCGTTTTATCTCTGGATAAATGGGAAAAAAGTAGGCTACAGTCAAGGAAGTATGGAACCTGCTGAATTTAATATAACTGAATTTCTCAGAGAAAAGGATAATATAATCGCAGCAGAAGTATATCGATGGTCTGACGGATCTTATTTAGAAGATCAAGATATGTGGAGGTTTAGTGGTATATATAGAGAAGTATTCTTATTCGCAACTCCTAAAATCCATATTAGGGATTTTTTTGTGAAGAGCAAATTAGATAAGGATTACTCAAACGCGGTTCTGAAATTAAAAATTAAGATTTTTAATTTTCAAGAATCATCTCAAAGTGATTACAAATTGGAGGTTTTATTGTTAGCACCAGAAAGAACAGGAGATAATGGAATCAAATTAACACAGAGAGATATAATTCTTTCTCCAAAATCTGAAACTGTAATTAATCTACAAGAAAATATAAAAAATCCAAAAAAATGGTCTGCTGAAGTTCCGAATCTTTATGATTTATTGCTTATTCTAAAAAATCCTGAAAATGAAATAATCGAAGTAGAGTTTTGTAAATTTGGGTTTAGATCTGTTGAAATCGACTCAAGAGGAAGATTCTTAATTAATGGAAAATCGATAATTTTGAAAGGTGTAAATCGTCACGAGCACGACCCGGATAACGGACGAGCAATTTCTTACAAACGAATGGTGGAAGACATAAAAATTATGAAAAGAAATAATATAAACGCCGTTAGAACAAGCCATTATCCTAATCAACCTAAATTTTACGAATTATGCGATCAATTTGGATTATATGTACTAAACGAGTGTAATTTAGAATCTCACGGATTAAGGGAAATACTACCCAGTAGCGATCCGATGTGGAAAAATGCTTGTATTGATAGAATGGTAAGAATGGTAGAACGTGACAAAAACCATCCGTGTGTGATAATATGGTCTCTCGGAAACGAAGCGGGTTTTGGAGATAATTTTAAGTATATGAAAGAATCGACTTTGAAAATAGACCAAACCCGTCCAATTCATTACGAAGGAGACTATAATCATGAAATTACAGATATTATAAGTTTTATGTATCTATCTCCTAAAAGACTGGAAAGAACAGCTAAAAGAAACCTAAAGAGAGAGGATTTTAGACCAGTCCTCTTGTGCGAATACGCTCATTCAATGGGTAATAGTTTGGGTAATTTTCAAGAATTTATGGAGGTATTTGAAAAATATGATAATTGCATTGGAGGTTTTATTTGGGATTTCGTAGATCAAGGATTACGCAAATTTACTCATTCTAACGAAGAATATTGGGCGTATGGTGGAGATTACGGAGACAAACCGAATGATAAAAATTTTTGTATAAACGGCATAGTTATGCCTGATAGAAAGCCAAATCCTGCGCTTTATGAAGTTAAAAAGGTATATCAAAATATCAAATTTAAAGCAAAAGATCTATTAGCCGGCAAATTTGAAATAATAAATAACTATCAATTTTTACAACTTAAAAACGAAAAATTGGTATGGGAATTAACTGAAAATGGAATAAAAATTAAAACGGGAGTAATCGAAGATATAGAAATACCTCCGAACCAAAGAAAAGAAATAATTTTAGAATTAATTGATTTTACTCAATCTCCAAAAAAGGAATTCCATATTAAACTATCAACGATGCTTGCAAAGGATAGACCTTGGGCAGAAAGAGGACATGTTCTTGCGTGGAATCAATTTCAAATCCCATTTAAAAAACAGCTTTTTAAAGTCCAGGTAGATGATGGATTTCCAAGCATTAATCTCAATGAAAATAATGAAACCATTAATATTAAGGGAAAGGATTTTTACTTAGAAATTAATAAAAGGACAGGATTTATTGAATCGCTCAATTTTGAGGGAACGGAAATAATAAGGAAACCTATTAAATTAAATTTTTGGAGAGCTCCTACTGATAACGATTTGGGTTACACTGATCAAGATTTTGATGATTTTGACGAAAAATCTGCTAGCATTAACAATAGTTGGAAAAGTTGCGTTGAAGAATTGAAAGTATTAGATTTTAATATTGACAATTCGAAAGAACAAAAGAAGATAATAACCTTCCAATTTGAAATGCCGAATGCTGAATATCTTGGGATTGAATATAGTGTATTCGGAAATGGGAATATAATTATTAATAACAAAATTACCCCAAGCGAGGAGATGATTCGTTATGGAATGCAAACAGAAATTCCCAAAGAATTTCAAAAAATTACATGGTATGGGAAAGGTCCTCATGAGACTATGGAAGATAGAAAGAAGGGTGCTGCTGTAGGGATTTATTCGAGGAAAATAAAAGCAATAATCCACAACTATGTAAGACCTCAAGAAAATGGAAACAGAACGGACATAAGATGGGCTACTTTTACAAACGATAATGGGGAAGGTTTATTAATAAGAGATATGGACGGGACTTTGCTTAATATTAGTGCTTGGCCCTACAGCATGGTCGATCTTGAAAAAGCTACTCATATCTACGAGTTACCTGTAAGAAAAAATTATACAATAAACATAGATTATAGACAAAAAGGAGTAGGAGGAGACCTTCCTGGAATTGCAGTAGTCCACAAAAAATATTTATTAAAATCGAATCGTGATTATAAATATCGCTTTCTAATTAGGAAATTTAGTAAAAGTATCGGAAAAAATGATGATCTTTTAAATCAAAATTTGAAAAAATAACTTTCACATTTATCAATTATTCATTTTTGTCCATCTTTTCAATTTCAGCTTGAAATCTGCTTAGAATTAAAATACCTACAAAAATCATTCCCGTAGCAATAAAAAATAGAATGTAATTCTCGAATGTTTGCTGAAATACAAATAATCCGGCAATAATAGGAATTACAAGAGCAAAGGAATCTAAAATTGGATACATGACAAGAGCTTTTCCTTTTTGAAGACCGCTTTGATAGAATACAAAACTACTCAAATTAAAAGTAGCCATCCCCCAAAATCCAATAAACACCCAAGTATGATAAAAATCACCCCAAAGAATCCCAAATCCAATTTCAAACAAAATATACCACGTGATTTTTACTTCTGCTTGTATTAAAGCTTGGGCAAGGATATTAGTGAAAACTCCTCCCGTTGCAAATAATGTTGAACCCGTAAACATGATAAAAAGGGCTTCAAGACTAGTATCTTTTTTAATTTTTGCGATAATAAAACATAAGACACTTCCTGAAACGACAATCAATAAAAAAAGGGATAAGGGAAAAATTAGCTGATTAAAATCAATATTAACTTTTTTTATTCTTGCTAAGGCAATCAAAACGGGAGATATGGCTAAAAGTCCCAAAGCCATGTATTCAAACCAAGTAACTTGTTCTTTCAAAAGTATAACCGCAGCAAAAACAAATACAACTATGCCGATTCCCATTACGGGTTCCGTAATAATTATTCCTACAGAACCTATGGAAAAAATATAAGGAAACCATCCAAAAACACCTAAAACCGCTCCTGCCATCCACCATTTATTTCTAAAAAATTTCTTAAATGCCTTTACTATACCGTTAACTCCCTCATCAAAAACTATTTCGGGACCCTCGATTAATCCTTTTTTTTGGAAAATAATCGCCATATTAAAGCAAAGAGTAGAAATTAACGCTAAAACAATTCCAATAATAATAGTTAAAAAAGATATCATAATATTTCCAAGTATACAGATTAAGAAGCAATGAATAAATTATGATGAGTTCCTTTTTTAATTTGATCTTAAAAAATTATATAATTATTGAGAAATTGAATAGTTAATTTTTTATCTAATTTAGTTAATATTTTTTATAGAATGAAGAAAGCTGAATCACTTTCAGATCAGGAATTGGA
>WJKD01000797.1 GCA_014729315.1 Promethearchaeota archaeon
ATAAAAAATAAATAGAATTAGTAAGGATGGAAATTATTAAACCATCGAATCCAGCCGAACTTTAATCTTTTATTTAATTTTCAACTTTAAAGGCGAAACCTCCTTGTTCATGAATTTTTCAATCCTTCTTCTGGCTGCGTCTATTATCATCTCAGAGTGAGATCTATAACCTAAAGGTTTCGCCTCGTGGTTAATTATCCGTTTAATCGTTAAGACGAGCTCTTCTGGCACTCGGATAGTTCGATATTTCGTTTTTTTGACCGATGCTTCTTTTGTCATTATTACACCCATCATCCCACTATGGAATTCAATCGTCGATTCTATTTAAATATTAATTAATTTGATCTATATATAGATCTATTATAGATCTTATATGATCCAAGCTATTTTTGATTTCCAAAATTATAAATGAATGAAATTTAATCGTTTTATTGTTCTTATCACTTAATAAAAGACAATCTATTTAAAGAAAAAATTAGGTCAAAATGAGCGAAGAAGGAAAAGAAAAGGATTCAAAATATAGGAAAATAAGTATCCCTGGTGATTTGATCAATCAAGTTGAGAAAGAAATAAAAGTGAATAGACATTTTATCTATCGCTCTCACTCTGAATTTGTAATAGACGCAACGAGGCGTTGGCTTGTTGAGATCAGGGAAATAAGACATAAATTGAACGAAAGTAAAAAAAATTTGCCTAATACATAAACTCTACTAATTCATGAGTTAAACTTATCGTCTTTATATTCATTTTACTTAGTTTTGATAAGAATCTAATATTATTAGCTAATGTTCTAGTTAATGCTGTTAATAGAAATTATATTTCTCACACGATAAAGAGTTGGAAAAAGGATAGGTTTTAAGGGCGATAGAGGGTTAAAAGACAAAAATCCAGGGTTTCCCATAATTCAGGAGAGAACGACTCAAAAAACCGTTCGAAAATTATGGTACTTTCTTCAAAAGAAACAGATAGACCCTCTCGCATTCCTCACCATTTTTCTAGTACTAGTAAAAAATATGGAGCCTATATAAACCTATGGAAATATAGTTAATTCTATAGACTTTATAAGGACTAATCTTTATCCTTAATGTATAAATATATTTCTAAAATTATATTTTTACATGAGCAAATATACCTCAAGACATGTCCCAAAAAACTCCATTACACTTACAATCTCCTTTAACGATGGAAGACAGCTAAAAGAAGTCAGAAACGACCCCGAGTTTGAAAGATTGCTCGGGGCATTATCGGGTTATATCCTTTCAAAAGGGGGAAATATTAAACCACTTTATAATCCCGATATAAAATAGATCTGATTAGATCGAAAAAATAAGGTGGAGAAATTAAGAGTTCTCGAGCGAATTACTAAGATTTGGTTTCCTCTTCTAAGAAATAACGAAAAAGTAAAGACAAGAAATAAATCATTGATTTTTTAAGATGATAAAAAGAGTATTTGTTGAAAAAACAAATCGTATTTGTGTGTAATTTCTTGTTTAAAGTGAGGGAGCAACAATTTATTTCTCATCTTAGACTACTGTATAATTCCTTTTATTTAAATGAAAAAATTCAAAGTGATCAATTTAGAATGGTCCAATATGCGTCTACGAAGACATTTTATAATTTAATATTGTAATTTAGAACGAGAACAAAGCAAGAAGAAAATTATACACTAATAGATAAGGAGGAATAGGAAGCTTGGGATTCTCAGGTTATAATTTATTTGAGTTTGATTGATTTTTTTCAATTCTTTTCACACTTACTAAGTTTATATTTCAAGGCTACCTAAATAAAAAATCTAATTTTAATGTAGTCGTTGCTGATATTAAATCCTAATTAATTTTTACAAAAAAGTAGATTTTTTCTTTAAATACTTAAAGTAATACTAATTATTAGAACTCGATCAGTAGGGTCCTATTAAGATGAAACACAAGAATTTAGCGTTTACTTTGAAATCTGCTTCTTCAGAAGATGCTAAATTTGTTTTTTTACTTCAAAAAATAACTATAAAATCTTACTTTCAGATATTGGGAATGTGGAAGGAAGAAGAAAGGTCATTATATTTTAAGCATCATTTTCAGCCACGATATGTTCAAATTATTGAGCATAATGGCAAAAAAATTGGTGCTATTTCTAATTCCCATAAAAGAAATAAAATAATTCTATTTTACATTCTTATTTTACCAAAATACCAAAATAAAGGTGTTGGTACTTTTCTACTAAAAGGTTTGATAAAAAAAGCGGAAAAAGAAAATAAACCTATCCTTATCTCCGTGTTAAGATTAAACAAACGTGCCCGTCAATTATATACAAAACTTGGATTTAAAATCGTAAATCAAAACGACCTTCATTACTTTATGGAATATAATAAAAACAATGATTCTCAAAAAAAGGCAATCCGTCATCAAGTTATCTGATATAACAAATATTTATCTGCATACTAATCTAAAAACCCGAATTTGTTAGGGAAATTGAAATTTTATCCCTTCAAAAAATTAAAATTCTTTGCTTATTTTTATAAAATTCACCAAGCATTTTTTTTTACTTAGTATTGAGAATAATAGGATAGGTTTTCCAAGCTTGCTCTTAAAATAAAGCACATTAAAATTTTCTGTCATTGACGAGTGGAATATTAAATCGCATTGACTTACTTCTGAATTTAGACGCTCCTCAATTTTTTCGTAAAATCGAAAAATCTCAGAGCTATACTTTAATCTTTTACAACAAGATGGGGTGGATGCATCAGAATCGCCTGATTCCTCATTTGCATCGCGTTGTTCTACATCTTCCGAAATTTGAGCGTCGACAACAATTTGTAATTGGTTGGATTTAGGTGATGGAGAAATTGCCCTACTTTTTATTTCATCCTCTATAACTCCAATTTTTATCAACGCAGTATTTAAGACTCCAGATGACTTAACCAAGCTTTGAAATCCGGGTATTTTAAACTTATGGAATATCTTTTTCTTCACTTGAGATTGGATAGTGCTCATCTGAATCCCAAGCCTTTTACATACTGCACTTACAGTCGTCTTCCCTTTATATCGACACAAAATACCTATTGAAGAGACAACGCCTGCAATAACATCTTCGGTGGTGTTAGAAAGTATGTTCCACAGCTTACTTAAAATCTGCTTTGCCAAATAGTAAAATCCCATTCCTAATCCAAAATGTTCAGTGATTTCGAGTATTCTTTGTATGATTTGGCCTTTTCTATCTCTGACTTTGTATTCTGGGAAATATTCTAGTATTTGTAGTTTAAAGGAATTGAATTCTTTCTTCGATATTTTCGAATTGGCGAGAAGTTTCTTTTGGTCAATTGATATTTTTCTTAATTTACTACCAAAGTAAATTATTAAAGGTACGAGTTTATCAGGGTTTCGAAATTTCGTCCCTGTGTCTAAATCCTTCCAAACTGTCTTGAACTTAGAAGTAACATATTCCTTAAGAGAACAGGGTAATTCTAAGCGTGCAAGAATTGTTGATGTCTCCATCTCTGCCCTATAGAAGATTTGCTCAAGTCTTTCTTTCTGGTTGTGTAGTTTGTGTAATCGAGCTAACTTGCGTGAGCGTGAGTTTTGGCATCTTTCGCTCCTATTTCCAATAGTAGTTCCCTGTAAGATGTGATGATGGGAACATGTATTATTAATGTTTGATTGGCGATAATCAAGAATCTGAGATTCTAACATTATCCCACAGTCTCGACATACATATCCCTCTTGTGTTTCAATAATATCTGTTGAAGTGCACAAATCGCATCTTGTTAGATGATAATACGCGTAAGTTGAAATACCAGCCATTAAATCGATCACTTAATTGATACCGTGGTTTTAACTCAAATATTCAAGGTCCGCTAAGAAAAATTGGGGACTTTTTTAACCACTTCCTAAGAAAGTAATGGGGGAGTGTTTGCCTTTTAAAGATTTTGATCCCGAAATGTTCTACGATTAAACAATAAAAAATCGAATATCGTTCATAATTCCTATTCTTTTCCGTAAAATCTATTATTTGCTTATCCACAAATACTTATAAAGCAAAAATCGTTGTTCACTCCCAAAAATTAACTTCTATTAAGATTGAGGAAATATCTTCTTTGTAGAAGAAATATTAACATTAAACTAAGAAATCTTTTTTCCCCTTGTTTTCTTAATAACGGGTTAATTTTCAGCTAATTAGGTTTTTGACACTTAAGTAAAAAAAATAATACCC
>WJKD01000798.1 GCA_014729315.1 Promethearchaeota archaeon
CTACTTGATTTTTAAGAAATTTTCAGGTTTGGAACATATGATTTGGAATGTGTGGGTTAAAGTCATATGAAGATAAACTTTCAAGCCTTTAATGGGAACAAATTGCTTATCTATATAAAACTGGTGAATATCATTCCTTGGGTAATTAGAAATTGTGCGACAAGATAAGATATTCTGACGAAAAGTCCCGCTCTTGGTATGTTTTCTCTAAACGAATCAATGGCGCTTATAGCTACGGAAAATAGAAAAAATATCGAGCCGAGCCACACTAAAAAATATGCTAGCTCCGCATTAGTAGGAAGCCTTAAAACTGCCGAAACACACATCAAATAAACTAACCCGATATAAAGAAAAGCTGGTATTGAAAAAACTTCCGTTTTTCCTTTTATTCTCAAAATTGTGTAAACTAGTATGAAGGTGGGAGGGATTAACAGAGTAAATTTCCACCACGGATATTGAACATTGGTTTCAATAGATCTTAGAAACGAGATTGTGTAGAGTATATTAGCCAGTAGTATAATAAAAATACCAAGGAGTAGTTTAGTCTCGTCTTCTTGATAAATTAAGAAATAACTTCCAATTGCGCAACAAATCAATCCAGAAACGATTAATATGTCTATATTTGCTAATCTGATGCTAAAAAGGTAATAGAGGATCAACGATGGAACTATAAGTAATTGTGAAACATACTGTAATGGTTTAAATTTCGAACCCACGGCAAGTATATTCAAAGCTGCTAAAATTAGAAATGCTATTATGAATGTGCTTGGAATCGTCATTATTCCGATTTGTGAGATTAAAATTGAGATTAAAATTTTAATGGTAGTAAGGTATTTAATCTTTAGCTTTATATTTTTTTGGATGTATCGATAAATTATATTATTTCTGTCTAAAAACTTAACCCACAAGAATTCGCGGAACAAAATGAGATTTCAATCGAATTCACTTTCCATCTATTTCAAAACGCAATACGATATTTTTGCGTCCGTGGGTTGACTAAGGATTTTCTTTAGAGGATAAATTTTTAGTTACTCACTCCAATAAAGAGAGTAGTTCTTCCTTGGTTAGCTCTTGTCGATGCTTTTGATCTGCCCACAGTTTTCGAAATGGATAGAAATACTCGTATAAATCCAGCTCGTTGGGCGAATAAACCACAATTCCATCTTCAATGATTTGAATTTGAAGATACAAAGGTAAATTTGAAAAAAACTTAATGTCGTAATTTTTTGAGGCTATATTAATATTCTCTGTAAAAACAGAATATAATTTAAAGGGATCTTCTTTAGGCGCAACGACGCATATATCGACATCGCTCCTATTGGTTTGTTTATCTATGACGTGCGAGCCAAAGATGAGAATTCCCAAAACTTTCCTTTCTTCTACCAAATTCAAAAAATCTTTTTTAATCTGATTTACGAGTTTTTTTTTAACCATTCCTGGACAACCTTTTGAAAATGTTTAATGATGTTAATATCTTCTTTAATGTTTTTAAATGCCAGAGAATCGTCGATTCCGTTATAATCATGAACTAAAATGTTTTTTAAACCATTAACTTTTTTTAATTCTTTTGATAAATCTTCAGAAATGAAGTTTTGTTCCTTTAAACAATCGATATTTGAGTAATCGTCTTTTGGTTTTATTTTTAAATCTTTGACACTCATAGCAATTAAATCAGTTATTATTTCGGCTATGATCTGAAATGCGTGATAAATTCCATATTGTTCCTTTAAATCCAGAGCGACAAATCCTTCTTCGTCGAGACTTTTAGTCCATTCATTAAGCTTATTATTTAATTTCTTTAGATGCTCGAATTTTTCGATATATCTTTCGATTCGTTTCTTACCAAGACTTTTATTATTATCCTCTTCCATTATAATATAATAGCAGCTTTTATATACTTTAATCTTATTCAAGTAAAACATTGAACATTCAGTGTTTCCTATTCTAAACCTTTAAAAATTCGGAGACGATCTTTTTTTTATAATCAATTCATCATTGGATAGAAGTAACGCGACATAATATGTCCCGCTTAGACGAGTTAGACGTTAAATATGACCCAAAACGACATTTCGTTGTGGTCATTATCGTTGTGGTCGTTTTATTGTTAATATTTGTTCTTTCGCCGTTTATTTACGATTTAGTTATTGGAGGATCTTTAGATTCACGAGAGCCTTCAGAAAGACTCCACGACGCGATTTTTTTGGTTACTCGATTTTGTTATTCTGCTAAATAGACCAATGCTGCTTAGGATTCCCAATATCGAGGTTTTTTAGCTTCATGTTATTATAAAGGTTTTTCAATCCTGTTTCTGGGAGCTTAATAAGTGGTATCTTTATCAAAGTTGCAGAGCATAATTTATTAAAAATTGATATTGTAGGAATCTTGAACTTTTTTATCCTATAAGTATTTGTAATAGGTGAGCTGATCCTTTTTATGGATATATAAGGTTTTAAATAATCGGATTTTTGATTATTCTTGTCCCTCGTTACAAAATTATGCTTTTTGGCTTTTTGATTTAGAAATTTTTTATCAATAACAAAGGTTTTATCATTCGAAATGGATTCCATATTTTTTGATTTTTTATGTTGCTTTAAATTCTGATGGATCTTTTCTAAATATTTGATTAGCTCAATTTTTTTCTCTCTAATAAGTATAGCATGGAGTTGAGAGATTTCTTCTTGAGAGTTTATTTTTTGGAATTTTTTGGAATTAAACACCCAACCTGATTTTCGTTCGTAAAGATATCCAAAGAATTCGATGGAGCTAGGTAACCCAGGATAGTTTTTTAATAGGTCAATCAGACGAATGAAAGATCTCGTCTTGAAAATATCAATTTTTAAGTAATCTAATAGAATAACGAATTCGATTTCATGTTCGTATATTGCCTCCATGATGGCTCTTACCATCATAAGGATGCTAATTTCATTAAGATCCTCTAATTCGTGAATTTCGATTGGTCCGAAACCGAAGATTTCGTCAATTTTATATTTAAATTCCTTACTTTTGAATACTATTCCAAGAACATGTTTGTTAATCTTTTCAAAATCGTCTTTTTTTTTACCCGTAAGTAAATTCCACTTATATCTTAAATTTCCTTCTTTAATGATTTTCTCCCAACCATTTGACATAAATTCTTCAATCCCTCTTACTTCTCTATAATAATCCTATAATTTTAAAAAAATGATTTCTACAATTGTAGAAATAAAAATAAAAAAAAATGAAACTTATTTACGACTTACTTTAGCCATCAGTTCTTTTGCTCCACCGTTATCAAAAAACTTCTTGATCTTATCCGAATATTCAGGGAGCAATTGTAAAAACGGCATGATCGCTTTTGAGAGCGAATTGAACGAATCGTTGCCGTCACCCATGATAAACATCTTTTCCGGTTTTATATGCTTAAAGATCTCAGGCAAGATGTTTGTGAGTTGAACTGCGAGAAACCTTTCGTCTGCAGTACTCATAGCTTCGACCTGTTCTTTAAATCCTTCAGCTTGAGCGATCATCTGTTTTTTTATATTCTCTGCTTCACCTTCGGCTTTAGCAACTAGCCTTTTTTTTATTTGTTCGGCTTCTGCTTCTGCTTCTATGACTACTTTCTGTCGTTCTCCGTCTGCCTCCACTTTTTTGCGCTCACGCTCTCTTTCGGCAATCGCGATTTCCTTTTCTT
Organism: Promethearchaeota archaeon; assembly: GCA_014729315.1. The sequence goes on from WJKD01000798.1 coordinate 3,671, forward strand.
TTCTTTCAAGTTCGATTTCTTTTTGAGCTAATTGTTCTCTGATGCCGACTTCGTTTTCAACTTCCAGTTCCTTCATTCGAGATTCTCTTTCGGCCTCTGCCTTCGCAATTCGAGCTTTTCGAAATTCTTCCGCTTTTTTGACTGCTTCCATGTTTGATTTAAGTTCGGGTTCTAAAATGTTCACTTCTCGAATCTCAATTGATTCTATTACTATTCCCCAGTCTGCAGTCAATTCGTGTAATTCTTTGCTTACCTGCTCGATAATATCCCTGCGTTCTCGGATAATTTTATCGATCGACATATTTGCGGCAGTTGTTCGAATAATTGCTTCCGCAGCGTTCTTTAGAATTCTTTCCACATAATTGTCATCACCTCGAAACCAGGAAACTGCACTAAAACCCTTTTCAGGATCGATTACTTTCCATATTAACATTCCTGTGATGGAGATGTTTTGATATTCCTTCGAGACAACTTGTTCGTGTGCTTCCAAAAAAGTCTGAATGGATGTCGTTGGTATGACGATATATTGATCGATTAACGGGATTAAGACTAAACTCCCTCCCAGTCCCGCATGCTTTACTTTACCATTACGTAGATGAATTACAAATTGATTCGTTTTAAACTTCCGGTATCTTGACGCCCAAAAAATAAGAATCAAGAATAGAGCTATAACTCCGATAATTGGAGCCGTCACAAACCAAAATTCTGCATTTTGGACTAACATTTTTTATTATTCCTCCATATTATTAATTTCTTTACTTTTTTCAATTCTATTTTTAATTTTTTTGTATTTTTTTGATATATTTTTCTCTAAACTCTTTTTTTAATTGATTTTTATAGTTGATTACCTCTTGTGACATTTAGAGGACCCTCTGCCCTCTTACATATTTGAGTTCCTTATCCACTAGAAGGAATCCTCTATCAATATCGCATATATACACTTTTTCGCCTTTCTCGTAGAATCTTTTGGGGCGCACAGGTTTTGCGTGCAATCGTTCAAATCTTAACGGCGTATTACTTGGAATTTTTATCACCCCTCCTTTACTGTCGATTTTAAGGACCACTTCACCTTTCAATCCGATTAGATTTAATGTGGAAGAGATCTCGTAATAGCGTGATTTTGAGATTTTTCTCCACAATTTTGAAATCCCTTTGTTTACGAGAATCGCAATTGTAGGGGTAATCACGAAGATTAAAAACTTTAGTATTCCTGACATAATATAATAAGACAATATTCCTGATAATCCAAAGAACAGTAGGAATGTCGAAAATAAAAGCATAAAGGGTGCTGGAGTTGTATCGTCGTAAGTAGTTGAGTCATTTATAGGGTGATCTCTGTCAATATGATCTCCCTGATCGAGATGATCTGCGTGATCAACATAATCAAGATGGTCGACTTGATCTAAATGATCGATGTGATCAATGTGATCAATGTGATCGATGTGATCAAAATGGTCTAGATGGTCTATGTGTTCAATGGCATGATCGTGTGTTGACATCTCTGCGATGATCACAGAAACAATCGACATAATAATTCCGCTAATAAATAATCCAATACATATCAAATAAAAAATTTCAAATAAATCCATTTATTAACCTCCATTTTTTAATCATAATTTTACACTTAAACATTAACTATTTAAACTTAAATTTCCTGTAAGAATCAAAAGTAAAATTAAAGCTCCTAAGATAATTAGCGCATTAAGAAGTACAACTTTATAAGAACTTGTACTTTTAGTCATCTTTTCCATATACTCGTCGCGTTTTGTTTTATTTGACATTTTATTTCCCTCCCCTCTTAATTCCTTTTTAATATTTTTTCTTCCATTAATATATTTCTCA
>WJKD01000799.1 GCA_014729315.1 Promethearchaeota archaeon
CTCTGGAACTATTGAATGTATCTCCTCTAAGATAAGGGGTTGTCTTCCGAGAATGTGAGTATAAATATCAATCGCATTTTCAGTCAAGCCAAGTTTTTTTAAAAATTCTTTCATATTTATTCACTTTTTTGAAAATGATCACCAATCATTCTCTTATAAGAATTATCATATCTTTATATAGATAAGTTTGATTAATAATTTATTTACGAATAAAAAATTATAAGAAATGCAATGCAATAAAAAGGATGATTTTCATTTATTAACTATATTACTATAAGAGAATATTATCGAATTTGGTATGAGAAGTATATACGAAGATGTTTATTTCTATTTGGACCTTACTAAAGACTACTTAAGAAAAAAGGATATAGTGAAAGCAGTAAAGTATTTAATACAAGAAAAGAGTAAAAAAAATACCAAAGGCCGTTATGGTCTTTTATTATTTCAAGAAGGCGGTAATCCAGTATTTGTTACGGATAAAAAGGACGAAGAAATCATCTTAAATGTAATTGATGAAAATTGGAAGAGTCGACCTAAAAAATCTTTATTCGAAAACGGGTTATTTTATATCTTTAGCTTTATTGCTGAAAAGGTGAGGAAGAAATCAAAAATGAATAGAGTAATTATTATAACCGATACGCCAAGTGATCTTAACGAGGAATATCAAGAAGCTCTTTTCAATTTAGTTTCAAAAATAAAATATTTTCCTACTTTTATCGATATAATTAGAGTATCTGAAGAGGGTCAACGATTTTTTAAAGACGATGGAAAGCTCAACATATTAGCAAGCGATACAAAAGGTGGTATATTTTACGTACAAGATAAGAAAGAATTCCGTAATATAATTGAAAAGTTAGTTAAATCAAAACAACTTGTTCCAACATACTCCGATCGTCCTGATCAGATTGAAATTACTCAAGATGATTATAAATTCTATTCCCGATTGGCAAAAAAATTAAGAAGGCCCAAAGAAAATCAAGTGCTTGAGTGTATATTATGTAAGGAAAAGATTTGTCCCGTATGTGCAGATATTAAGGATGTTCCTTACATTTGTGAGAAATGTGGAGCGGCATTTCACGAGTGCTGTGTAATAAATTATACTATTAACAACAATATAGGTATTCCACATATCTTTCGATGTCCCAAATGTGAACTTTTACTACAAATAGATGAGGATTCAATAATCCAAGTTAAGACCGAAGATACGGAGGAAGATGATCAAGTACAGGTTATTTCTGTGAAGGATTACATGGGAATAAATTCTATAAAAATTTCTGAAAATAATAGGGAAACAATAGACAAAGGGAGTTCGGACGAAATAAAAATAATTTCCGAAACTAAAAAGGATGTTGGGAAGAAAGATTATATTACTCCTCAAAGAGAAGATCCAAAGGAAACAAAAGTACGAATTGGAGGTTACTTTGGTAAACTATATACTGTCAAGAAATCGGCAGACAAAGTAATTTATCAAGTCAGTGATTCATTATCAAAACTTTCACAGAACACTGATGTAGATAAGGATAATAATTATTGGAAACCTACAAAATCTTCTGAAACAGTATATAACGCTTCGGAATCTCAAAAATCTTTTAAGGTAACAATATGTCCAATTTGTGGTACGCAATTGCAAGCAAAAGCCGAATATTGCCAAAATTGTGGTCATAAGATAAATTCTTGATTAAAACTTATTTTTTTAATTTTTCCAAATTGAATACAAATTAATTCGTTTTAAATTAAAATTAAAAACGAAGTCTTCTATCATTCTCATATAATAAAAGTGAATTTAGACTATATTTAATGACAAACTAGATTTAAAATTTAAAATATAGATGTACAATGACAAAATCAGATATAAGACAAATTAATTCAGAAGAGGTTATATTTTATGTAGATCTTTCTAAAGGAGAGATAAAAAAGGATACTTTAATCAAAGCAATCCGATTATTCATTGAGGAAAAAAATAATTACACTCAAAAAAGTACATACGGAGTTGTTTTGTTTCAAGAAAATGATAATCCTATTTCGGAATACGATAAAGGTGGCTTTAAAACTATTACAAATATAATCGAAGAAAAATGGGAAACAAGACCAAAAGACCAGACATTTATAGAAAATGGATTATTTGAAATTTTGTCTTATATTTTTAGAGCTAGTAGAGAGCACGACAAGATATATAGAATTATAATTATATCTGACACTCCGAGTGAAAGATCTGAGGATTATCATAACGCCGTCTACGATTTGATTTTAAAGTCAAAAAAGTTTCGAACTTTTATTGATATAATCCGAATTGGAAACGATGCGTTTTATCCTGACGAGATGAAGCTAAAAATCATAACAAGTGAAACTAATGGAGGAGTATTTTACTGTAATCCTGCTCAATTTCTTGACATGTTAATTTCATTGGTTAAACACAAGGAGGAATTCAATCTTATAAAAGGTGAAAAAGAAGGAAGCGAGATTCTCGAAGAAGATAAAATATTTTACGAAAAGCTAGCGGTAGATCTAATAAGCTTATCGTCAGAGGACGAGGAAATATGTACAATTTGCGATCAAGAGCTATGTCCCATCTGCGGAACATATTCAGACGAGGTTCATAAGTGTTTCAATTGTAGTGCGAAATTTCATAGTTGTTGTGCAGCTGAATATTCGTTAACAAATAATATTGGTTTTATGCATATTTTTCGATGTCCACAATGCGATACTTTATTAAAATTAGACGAGGATTATGTTGAATTAATATTACAAGAAAAGTTAGAAACTGAAGAGGGTGAAGTAAGCGATTATGAATCTGAACAAGAAGAAGAGATTCCTATTATTGAAGAAATGGGCGTCGAGCTTGAAATGGAAATTCCTGGGGGACCATCGAAAAAGATCAACGAGGAGGAGGCAATCCATATATTATCTTCCGAAGACAAAATTCAAATAGAAATCGAACCATCTTCCGAAGAATCACTTAAAGACGTCGTTAAAGTACCACAGCCACCACCAAAACCTCCTAAACCACCTAAAATACCAATAAAGGGATTTTTTGGCCCTAAAATTCAATTAAATGCAAAAACTAATAAAAATAAGAACTCTATTAAAACTAATTCTTCTCTATCATCGGAGAAAGAAAATACTCTCTCGATAACAAAATTAAGACCACCCCGAAAAAAAAGTAAAATGAAGTTTTGTATGATCTGTGGAGCAACAGTTCAAAATTGCCTAAATTGTCCAAATTGTGGAGCCAAGATTGACTAAACTTTATCTTTGTTTGTATTGCGATGTGACCTCGCTTCAATGAAATTTTTAAAATAATATTAATTAATGCAAATATCCATGGAAGAACCTAATAATAAGAAATATACTAATTCTCAGACTCAAGCAATCTCGGCTGATACCAAAGAATTATCGAGAAATCAATTGATTTTTTATATTATTATTCTTAGTGGGACGATTACTATTTTTATTCTTTCGATGCTTGGGATCAATCTCTTCATGTTACTTATAATAATTGGAATTGTTTTGGTATATGTGTATTTTGATGATGATATAGTAAACGATATACCATTGTCAGGTAAGGAACGGCAAGAAAAAATCGAGAATAAAGATTAACTATATTGATTTTTTATTTATGATTTCTTACTGACTTTTGTAATTCTGATTTGAGATCATCTTTTTTTGAAACCTATAATCGTTAAATAAAAATTATGTTCTCAACTAACAAAAGTATGAAGAAAGCAACTAAAGAAGAGCTTATCGAACGATCCAAAATTCCCGCTAAGAATGCCTTAAAGATGCATCCATTTTACAGAGGAAAGTTACAAGTAATGCCTAAATGTCAAATCCATGATCAAGAAGATTTTAGCATCTGGTATTCTCCTGGTGTGGCGGCACCGTGCAAGGAGATAGAGAAAAATCAAGAAAAAGTTTACGATTATACTAACAAATGGAACAATGTAGCAGTTGTTTCAGACGGATCTCGGGTACTTGGCTTAGGAGATATAGGCCCTACTGCTGCCTTGCCAGTAATGGAAGGTAAAGCTCTTCTTTTTAAATATTTGGGTGGAGTGGACGCGTTTCCCTTAACGATCGGTCCGCGAGACTGTTGCTCTGCGGACCAAATAATTAATTTTGTGAAATTGATACAACCGACATTTGGAGGTGTGAACTTAGAAGATATAAGCAAACCTAAATGTTTTACCGTTTTAGACTCGTTGAGGGCTGATCCGGAGTTAACTATTCCTGTGTGGCATGACGACCAACAAGGCACTGCGTGTGTAACTCTAGCAGGATTAATCAATTCCTTGAGAATTGTTGGTAAGAATAAGAAAGACATTAAAATTGTGTTTAACGGTATCGGAGCTTCCAACTTCGCCATTTCTCGTTTGTTAAGGGAAGATGGATTCGATTTAAAAAAGGCTCTATTCGTAGATTCAAAGGGAATATTGTACAAAAACCGCCAAGATTTAAAATGTCCGGAAGATTATAAATGTGAACTAGCTCGCTTGAGCAATCCAGAGGAAGTTCAAGGGAATTGCGGAGACGCTATGATGGGGGCAGATGTATTAGTTTCTCTGAGTATTCCCGGTCCAGGCGTGATTAAAAAAGAATGGATTTCCCAAATGGCTGACGACGCAATTGTTTTCGTTTGTGCTAACCCCGTACCTGAAATCTTTCCCTGGGATGCTAAAGAAGCTGGAGCAAAGATAGTTGCGACAGGTAGATCAGATTTTCCCAACCAAGTAAATAATTCATTAGGTTTTCCAGGGATATTTAGGGGAACTTTAGATGTTAGAGCAAAAACGATAACTGACGAAATGTGTATCGCTGCCGCTTACCAATTAGCGAATTTGGTTGAGAAAATCGAAGGCTGTCTAATCGAGAGTTGCATTTTACCTACTATGGATTACGAAGAGGTCTATGTAAGAG
>WJKD01000800.1 GCA_014729315.1 Promethearchaeota archaeon
GACGATAAGTTTATGACTGTTGGTGCTATAGAATTTAAATTTTGGCAGGATTTATGTCGTGGTTTAGGAAGAGACGATTTAAAGTCAAAACAAATGGCCCAAGGGGAAAAAAAGGAATGGGTTTTTAACGAAGTACAGAAAGAATTCTTAAAAAAAACTCAACAGGAGTGGTACGAAATTTTCAAAGATCTAGATGCATGCGTGATGCCTATAAAGAATTTCACGGAAGCTTGCGAAGATCCGCAAATAAAGGCCCGGAACATGGTGTGCGAATTATCTCATCCAAAATTAGGAAAAATTAAGAATGTTAATTCACCTATAAAAATGTCTCGAACACCACCTAAAATAAGATTTTTAGCCCCCAAAGTTGGTCAACATACTAAAGAAATCCTCAAAGACTTAGGTTATGAAGACTTAGAGATAAAGAAATTTAAAAGAAGCGGCGTTATTTAAAAAATTTTTTAAATTCGAGATTTAATTTAACGATGGAAAAGAAAATCGAAGCACTCAAAGAGCTAATTGGAAAAGATCCAAACAATGTAAACGCGTGGAGAAAGCTTGGCCAAATATATTCTCAAAATGGATTAATTGACAAGGCAATTTCAACTTACAAGAAACTAATTGAATTATTTCCTCAAAATGAATTATTCTATCAAAATTTAGGATTCCTATTAAATGAAAAAGAAGAATATAAAATTGCTATAAGATTCTTGAAAAAAGCCTTAGAAATTAACCCGAAATTGTCTTCTGCTTGGACAGAACTCAGTTATTCTTACTTAGACCTCGGAGATTATGATAACACAATAAAAACTTGCAAAAATGCTCTAAAACTAAATCCTAATGACGAGGTGGCTTTAATAAACCTCGGTTCTGCTTATTATAATAAGAAAAAATACGATAAAGCAATAAAAGCCCTAAAAACTTCTTTAAAAATTATTCCTGACCACCAGTTCGCTCAGAAGGTTCTGAGTTTAGCAAAAAAAGCTAAAAATGAACATCAATCTTTAGTATAAACAAAACTGTAGTCGTGACGGTTATCGAAAAAACATTAATGAAATAGTTCTTTTTTCAAAAAAAGAAACAATATGATCCATGTATCTTGAAGAATGTCTATTGAATAACCTTTCCGGCAATAATTTCTATTCCTTGTTGTTCAAGTTGATTTAGATTGAATTGAGTGATTTCCAAACAGATTATCATTAATTTGTCGTATTCCCGGTTAAATTGGTGTTTGTAGAGTTCAGCCTTTTTTAGTAGGTGAAATCCATCTCTATTGTCGGCAGAGTATTTTATTTCAATTAAAATGGTTTTGCCATCCTTAATTAGTACGTCTATGTCGGTACTATAATTTTCCCAAAAAATCTTACCTTCTCTATCAATTAGATATTCCTTGTTAATTTCACTTTCTTGAATATTTTCTTGGATTAATTTATCTTGTAAAAGATATAAAATAGTATTCTCTAAACTTACCCCGCTTCTTCTCCCTAAGGATTCTAATTTAGCGTCTATTTGAAATCTTTCTTTTCGTGCTTGTTCAAATCCCCTATTCATTTGTTCGATAAGTGTTTCGAATCGCTTGTCCACTGCCTCGAAACGCCTGTCAGAATGTTCAATTATCCTCGAAATATCGTCCTTAGTTGCAACAACGCCAGACAGGGCAGTGATAATTGCTCCTTTAACCTCATCGTCTTCTCTGATTAATTTGGGTAATAATTTTAAAAAATCTTCTTTTTCCATCAATTATCAACTTTTTACTTCTATAATATAAATGAGTACTCGAATTTTTAAAGATAACTGATAATAAATTATTACTTTTCTTTAATTTCTTGGCTTGATTCTTAATGACCTATATTTTTTCCCCATTTGTCTGAAATTAAGTTTTAGTTCGTAATTGATTTATAATCAATCTATTTCTCCCTATGATAAATAATTAAAAAGTTGATAATATAACACTATTGAATGAAAATTTATCTTCACATTTCAGCGGTTGGGTTTACCTATTATGGTTATGTGTGATCTAACTCTTCGAAAAAAATTTTAAACGTCTCTTTAAGTCATAATCTTATTTTTTGCTTTCTTAAATAAGCACATCATAAGAAGTATGAATTCAATAAGAAGCCTAGATTACACATAATTTTATTTATGATTAGAATTATATAATTCTAAATAATCCTCCACTTAGAGTATTTATTTAAACTGTAAAGAATAGATATGAGCGATAATTCCCAAAAGAACCAAGAAGATGAGGAGAAAAATGCTGAGATAACTATTAATGGAGAAATTTCTACTTCTAAAAAAATTGAAGAAACGAAAACTAAAATAGGTAAGCCCATAATAATAAAGGCAGAAGCCTATAAGACAATCATTTTATACGCAAGTCGGTATGCTAACAAAGTAATCCCTCCGAAAGATTGGAAAGAGATCTACGGGATTTTGGTCGGATACGCAAATGACGATGTAGTTTATGTTGAAAGAGCAGAGCCCTTAGCCTTTGGACATGCAACAGATGTCCAACTTGACGAGCGACATTATGGGTTTATCGAAGAGATTCAAGAAAAACTTGATCAAGAAACCACTAAACCCAATTATTATATCATTGGTTGGTTCCACTCGCATCCCGGACTTGGTCTATTTTTCTCTTATATTGACATAATTAATCAATTAGGTTTTCAAGCAAAAAATAACGATGCGTGCGGTTTAGTTTTTGATCATACACTTTTGGGAAAAAAAAGGCAAGAAACAATTGAGGGAACCCAAAACACGATCACCAAATATGAAACGGGATTTGAAATTTATAGACTTACTGATGTCAATATGGACCCAAATAGCCCTAAGTTTGATACTAACTACCATAAAGTAGATTATATAGTTGATGGATTAAACAAATTCTTTTTTGCAAATGTATTAAGAGAGTTAACAGAATTAGTGACAGAAGGAAAACCTCTTCAATCAGCATACCGGGAAAAAGAGGATCAAAATAATGAGATGAGCGTGGATACTTCATCACATATATCCGAAACTAGCAATGAACCTACATCTAGTGAGTTATCTCATCCAAATATTAATACAAATACTATAGCTGAGAAAGATTTGGTTGAAATACCACTTTCTGAAGATATTGTTTTTGATGTTGATGACTTTTTTTATGGGAAAAAAAAATCAGGTCAGCAGAAACACGAAAATAAAAAGGAAAAGGCAGAAGAACTAATCTTTGAAGGCAATAGAGCTTTTCAACAAAACGATTCCTTCGCTGGAATTGAAAAATATCGTCAAGGTATTAAAAAACTAAAAAAAATAGGAGAATATGTAAGAGTACTACAATTATTGCGTAATTTAATAGAGCACTGTGTAAGAACAAAACATTTTAATCTCGCCCGAGAATTTAATGCTGAAATGAGTGATTTAGCGAAAAAAGAATTATTCTCGTTCTACGTTGCCGAGGCAATTTATTTAAAAGGATATATTATGTTAAAAGAGGGAGATAACGAATTATTAGAAGATGGTTTAAAATTAATCCAACAAGCGTCAATTAAATACGAAGAGGCAGAGGATTTCGCAGGTGCGGGAAGATGTTACCATAAAATAGGTGTAATTTACCACTCGAGACTTAATCAAGCTTTTAACGCGTGTCTTTTCTATCTCCATGGCATTATGAATTATAATAAGGCGATTACAAGAGGATTCCCTTCAAGAACAGATTTATGGAGTAAACCCGAATCCCTTTCTCAAAAAATTGTAGAATTAAAAGATATTGTAGAAGAATTAATGGTAAATATAAAAAATCCAGAAGAGAGAAAAAAAGTGCAAGACGATCTTGAATCGTTAAAATTTAGCTTTTAACTTCAAAAAATTAACTTGTACAATTTCTTGCTTATAGAAAAAATTGAACTACTCACACCTAAAGGTGTGAGATTCTCTACGAGTCCGCTAAGCGTTTGCCGGTGGGCATATCTTAGGGCTGTGTGTCGTAGTAAACC
>WJKD01000003.1 GCA_014729315.1 Promethearchaeota archaeon
AGAATACGAGTTGATTAACTTGTTCAGTTATAAGGTGAGGAGTTATTTTTGAGATTAATGGCCTTTTTTGAAGGTTAATATATTTCATCGAATCGAAAATCTGATTTGGTAGAAACTCAAATCCAAACTTTTGTGTTAATTCGTTAAGATTTGTCCGATTTGTATGATCTCCACCCATTGAGCTAACTATTAATAAATTTCCTCCTAACTTGACGTATTGTTCAAGGTTTTCCACTTCATCTTGACTGAGTTCTTTATTATTTGGTGTTGAAAGGATTATTGCATCGTAAATTTGCAATTTTTTTAAACTTTCGAATCCTGCTTGAATTTTTGCCAGCTTGTATCCCGAAACAAATAGGAAATGAGTAAATTCATTGTAACTAGATGTTTCTAATTGAAGTTTATTGTTATGAGAATAATCTAACCCAATTATTGCTTTTTCTGGCATTGTTTTTCCTCGCGATTTTTTCCTATTAATACTAACAGTACAAGGTATAAAATTATTAAGATGTAAAACTATTTTATGCTTTTTATTACCTTTATATCTAAGGTTGCATGGAACAGATTGGGACCCACGCTTTTAACAAACCTCGTTTCTTTTAATTCACATAAATATCCTTCGGAGTGGGCAATCTCGTTGAATTCTTGAAATAGCAAATCTTCTTCTTGTTTATCTACGATTCCTTCGTAATGATAGATAGTGCCATTTTCCTTCACTAAACTTAACGCGTCTTTTATATATTCCTTTGGCGCTGGGAAAACCCCCATAATAACTCGATCCGCTTTAATTCCTTCATCACTCAATTGTACAACTATTTCTTTACAATCTCCTTGAATGGGGATAATTATATTTTCAACATTATTCAGTTTAATGTTCTCAACTAAATATCGGTAAGCAATAGGATTGAGTTCAATACTGTATATTTTTTTTACCTCTGAATTAATAGCTATTGGTAAAGAAAAATATCCGATACCTGCAAACATGTCGATGATTACCTCACTTTTTTGAACTAGGTTTGCTAAATATATCCTCTCTCTTAGATTTCCTTTACTGAACATTATTTTGGTTATGTCGAATTTAAATGCGACGCCATGCTCTTTATGCTCTACTATTGGATTTTTTTTTCCCAAAATATATTCAATATTTTCTGGCTCTCGAAACTTCCCCTTAATTTTACCTAGATTAATGTAAACAGAGTCCATATGAGGATATAATTCTAAACACGCTTCAGCAATTAATCTCTTATACTTCAATAAATCATTTTTTAATTTTAAGACGATAACGGTCCCAAGAGTCTGAAATCCTCGCGGGAGGAGATTAAGCTCTTTTTTTGACAGTGTTCCGCTTAATTTTTCTTTTAATAGGTCTTTAAAACCCATAATATCTTAACTTTCGATTTAGTATAAAATCAATTAATTGTACAAAAATAATTTTTTGATCACTAATTGAAGATTCTTAGAATCCACCTTACAAAATAATGCGAACTGTCAGTCTTTGAACGATTTATCTCTAAAATAAAATAATCATAGCAATAGACAAATTTGGGATAGAACGATAATAAATTATTATATAGTAAGAAAAAATAATTATAATAATCACAAATCTAGAAATTAAAAAAAAGAAATTTCAAAAAAATTAATATAAAAAAATTATAACTAAGTGAAAAAAAATAATGCCAGATTTAAAAGATTATAGCGTTGACGAGAATAAAATATGGTTTACTGGTGGACATTGGCCAGAAGGCGTTCCCAAACAATTATATGACGTAGAAGGTATAGACATTACGCCTATGTGGAAGAATTATTTAAACGCAGCTAATGAATTGGATCTTTGGGACGAGGATATCTGCATAAGCGTATTAGGAGAGTATATGGAGAGAGTTAAATTTAAAACTTTAGTTGATTACGCAAAAAAGTTTGGTACCTTCTTATACGATACATGCGGTATTCGCAAAGGCGACGTTGTTGCTATTGACTTACCTAACTCCATAAATTTCGTAACTGCTTATATGGGATGTCAATATATTGGAGCGATTGCACAAGGTATCAATCCAACCTATCGGCCTATGGAACTCCTTCATTCGTTAACTATGACAGACGCAAAAGCTTTCGTAATGATGGACGCTTTGTATATAGCTGGACCAAACTCGGTTTTGCCTAAGACGAAAGTCAAAAATGTAGTTTCCTCAAATTTATTAGATTTTGTCACTGCTGACGAAGCTACATTAGCAAAATTAAGAGACAATATTCCTAGTTTTCAAGATAAAGTACCCGACGAAACAGAACATTACAAAGTTTACCGCATGAAGAAGATAATAGAGGAAACTGAACCCAAAGATATTGATGTTGATATCGATCCATGGAATGATCCTGCTGTATATTTGATGACCGGAGGTACTACGGGGCTGCCTAAAGTTGCAAAATTATCACACGCTAATTTAGTAGCTAATATCTATCAGATCAAGCCATGGACTAATTTGGAAAAAGGTATGATTACAATCGGTAGTATTCCCTTCTTCCACAGTTTTGGGATGACTTGTGTTATGAATGGCGCTTTATGTATTGGTATGCAAATGCTCTTATTTCCTCGACCTCCCGATGATGAGTCGCTCTGTGAAACCATTAATAAACTCGAAGCAAAAAACGGAATTATGTATACGGGCGTTGAGATGCTATTTAAACGATTAACTGATTTTGCTGAACAGATGGGCGTCGATAAGTTTAAGGAAAAATACGATATTTGGAAAAAACTCAAGTATGCTACGCAAGGTGCTGGACCCTTACACGACTATGTTAGAATTCCATTTGAAGAAATATTCTGCCCTATTCGAGTTGGATATGGTCTTACTGAAACTTCACCAGTCGTAAGCGTAAATCCTTTCTGGGGTCCTACTAAAACAGGAAAACTCGGATTACCGCTACCTGGAACGGATTGGGCTGTATTTGATGCAAACAACTTTGAAGCTGGACCCATCTGCGATGGAACTAAAGAAAAAGGCGGTTTTGGAATAGACAACACGGGAGAAATATGCGTATGCGGTCCACAGGTAATGTTAGGCTATCTTGGTGAACAAAAAGAACAAGAAGACAATCTTAAGAATTGGGATAATAGACGATGGCTTCTTACGGGAGATATAGGATTTATGGACGAAGAGGGGTATTGTGAGATACGGGATAGGAAGAAATCGTTAATTAAAGTTTCTGGTCATTCTGTCTTTCCAAAGGAAGTCGAAGAACTAATGGGTCACCACGAAATGGTGGACGAAGTTGCCGTTGCCGCACTACCAGATGAACATACAGGGGAAGCTGTTAAAGCGTGGGTCACTCTTAAGAAAGAATATAAAAAGGGAGACGATATCACTTCGAAACAATTGAAAGAATGGTGTTTAGCTAATATGGCTAAATGGAAAACTCCTAAGTACATAGAGTTCGTTCGAAAACTACCCGTAAGTATGACGGGAAAAGTTCAGCGTAGAGCCCTTCAAGAGAAGGACTTAGATAAGCTCGAAAAAGGTAGAAAAATTAAAGGTTAATTCATTTTCCTTTAAATAATTACATTTTTTTTAGTTTTTTTTATATTTATTGTATTTAATTCTATAGTGATTATATGCTTTTTCGTTTTTATTTTAATAAAGCAGTTATAAAGATAACCAAAAAAATTTAATATACCGACTTACCTAAATTATTGTTAAAAATCAGATCTAATAAAAACAATAATTTTAATTTGAGAAGGTGAAATATGCCAGAATTAAAAGACTTTCACGTAGACGAAAGTAAAGTATGGTTTACAGAAGGATATTGGCCAGAAGGTGTTCCAAAACAGATTTTCGAGATTAAAGATGTTGATGTGCTTCCTTTACATAAAGGTTTTGAATCACAAGCAGATAAATATGGTACTTGGGATAATGATATATGTTTGTTCGTTTTAGGCCCGTATATAGAAAGAATTAAATTGAAAGATATTTGGGAAAAAGCAAAAAAGTTCGGGACATTTCTACACAACACATGCGGTATTCGAAAGGGAGATGTAGTAGCCATTGACCTACCAAATTCTATTAATTTCGTTATTGCGTTCGTTGGTGCACAATATATAGGGGCTATTGTAGCAGGCGTAAATCCAACATATCGTCCCATGGAATTATTACACACATTAACTATGACAGAAGCAAAAGCTTTCGTGATGATGGACGCTTTGTATATAGCAGGTCCAAATTCTGTCTTACCAAAAACAAAAGTAAAACATGTGATCTCTACTAATTTATTGGATTTCATCACGGCGGAACCCACAATTTTTGAAAAAATACGAGATAATGTGCCCGACTTTCAAGATAAGGTTCCCGACGAAACGGATCAGTATAAGGTATACAGAATGAAAAGAATTATTGAGGAGACCGATGCTAAAGATTTGGAAGTTGATATTGATCCGTGGGACGATGTTGCGGTGTACCTTATGACTGGAGGAACTACGGGCTTACCAAAAGCAGCAGCTTTAACCCACGCTAACTTATATTTAGACCTTAAAATGATGGAACCATGGGTAAATCTAAAACCAGGAATGATAACGATAGGGACGATTCCCTTTTTCCATAGTTTTGGAATGACATGCGTGATGATGGCTAGTTTATCCCTTGGTATGCCGATGTTACTCTTTCCAAAACCGCCACCAGACGAGGATCTCTGTAAAGCAATAAATCAGATTGAAGCTCCAGAA
>WJKD01000801.1 GCA_014729315.1 Promethearchaeota archaeon
AAACTGAGATTCAAATACCTGTTAAATAAAGATTTTTAGAAATCATTTGTTTTTATTTTTTCTTATCGTTTCATTTTCACCTTTTCTAAACTACATTAGATTTAAATATGAGACATAATATTATTAGTATGTAATACAAATAATATTCGACAAGATATTAATCAAAAGTGATAATAAAAAATGTGCAGTTATGGGATGTATTTTAGGAAAGAGGATGTTGTAGAAGAAGAATCGAAAGTGGAATCTGAAAAAGTTCCCGAATTTGAAGAAATTGAAAAACCATTAATCGCCTAAATTTTTTTCCTTTTCTTTTTTTAAAAGTTATTTTATTAGAAAAACCTTGTATAAACCACAAATTCTCAGTTATATTCTCGATTAATTTTAATAATACCTCAATTTAATGATCTAAATCTTTTTTTATACAACATAATTAACCTTTTTAAAATGTACTAAATTAAACTTCTCTATTTATTTAGGAATTAAATATTGTCTGTGATTTATTATGAGAGATGTTGTTATAATAAATGGCGCAAGAACTCCCATTGGCAAGTTTGGTGGTGTATTTAAGGATATCGCCGCTGTAGATTTAGGAGCACTGGCAATTAAAGCAGCATTAAAAAGATCTTGTGTTAAGCCCGAAATAGTTCAAGATGTGATTTTCGGACAAATCCATCAAGAAGGTTCGGGAAACAACCCAACACGAATAGCTTCTTTAAAGGCCGGCATCCCCCATACTGCAGGAGCTTTGACCGTTAATAATGTATGCTCTTCAAGTATGAAAGCTGTAGAAATCGCAGCACGACAAATAAAATCAAATAAGAACGATATTGTAGTTGCGGGAGGGATGGAAAGCAATAGTCAAACTCCATATATGCTTACTAAGGCACGCTGGGGATATAGATTGCGCACAGATACTCTCGTTGACGCTCTTTATTACGACGGTTTCAAAGACGAATTTGGAACCTACGGTAATTACGATCATGTCGGGGAAACCGCTGAAAACATAATTGAAAACGCTGAAGAGCTATGTAAAAAGTATAATCTTCCTAATATTAGATTATCGCAAGAGGAAATAAACATATTCGCCTTTAGTAGCCACAAAAAATACTTTAAAGCAAAGAAAAACGGCTTTTTTGACGAAATAGTTCCCGTTAAAATCAAGTCTAAAAATAAGGATGTTTTAATATCCGAAGACGAAAGCCCTCGAAAACATATAACCATAGAAAAATTGAACAAGCTTACACCCGTTTTTAGGAAAAATGGAATGGTAACTGCGGGAAACACTCCGCCTTTAAACGACGGAGCAGCAGCGCTGATTATGATGTCTCAAGAAAAAGCCCTAGAACTGAATTTAACTCCTATAGGTGTATGGGAAACTTCTTCATCTGGAAATGTTGAACCAGAGTTTATGGGTCTTGGTCCAATACCTGCAATAAGAAATTTATTAAATAAATCCGATTTAACCCTCGATGATATCGACATCTTTGAAATCAACGAGGCTCAAGCCCAGCAAGTTCTTTTCTGCATTAAAGGATTAAATATTGACGATTCTAACCTGAATGTTAACGGTGGAGCAATTGCCATTGGTCATCCACCTGGAATGACCGGAGCTCGATTGATTTTAACAAGCTTATACGAATTAAAGAGGAGAAACGCTAAATACGCAATATGTTCTTTATGTGCTGGGGGTGGAACAGGTATGGCCACTCTGGTTTCCAACTATTCGTATGAAACTTCTTAAATATTTATAATTTGAATAGACATATTCAATTTTTGTAGAGGATTAATAACCAACTGGTAGAAAAAAAAAATGAAAAAAACACTAAAATATCTTTTTATATTAATTAAATATTTAAAATATTATAAAAGTCGCTGCGAGATTTTCAAATAATGGTAAATATTTATCAAAGCTTCTGCGTTTTGCCGTAAATGTAAGGATATAAGCATTACCATTTTTTAATGTCCACATAGTAAGCCATTGAAGCTTGAAGTTACCCTGTACACCTCTATATATTATTTTACGCCCTGGAGTGCCTGCGACCGTTGTCGGTGTTTGAGGGCCTATTATTTTTATTTTCGTAATTACTTGCTTTAAATTTTCGATTGAAGCGTGGCTAAAGTCGTCTAAAGTAAAAGGTACTCCCTCTAAATCTGTAACCTGGACTATGAGATTTTCACGGAAATCATCTTTCTCACTCTCTTGAGGAGATAAAATAGCTAATGTCATACCCATATAATCCTCTAAGATCTCCCAGTTTCTGGGGTAACTTATCGTTATGCCATGATTTGGATTTGAATAAGTAACTAATTCCATGAGATTCCAAACAAATTTAAGATATTTAAAATTATTCTTTTCTCATTCTAAGGTTTTAAGAATAAAAAGTAATTTTAGGAAGTAATAATAAGATTTGAATATCCGAAATCTCTTTTTTTGCTTAATCGCTTAAAGTTATTTTTAGTCCTTAAGATTTTCTCTCAGCGTTGCTCGTATCTCCCAATAATGAAATTGCAAAGAATATCTGAAAAAAAATAAATAACAAATATTTCCATTATTTAGTTAAGAAGTTAAATGCAAAAATAGACCAAATTTTTTTGATTGATGAATATGGAAGAAATTTTAAAAATTTTCAATATTTCTGAGGGCGCCGCAAGATTTTATATGAACATTTTAGGTGAATTTCCGTTATCATATAGCGAGTTGAGAGCCCTTTCTTCATCTATCTCTGAAACTGAGTTAGAAAGTATCGTTAACGAACTTATTGAGAATGAATTAGTTGTATCATATAGTCCGAGGGATACTGAAATCCTCACACATTATGTCGCAATTCCTCCGATTTTTGTAGTTATTAAAGGACTCCAAGAAATTAAAACCACGATTAATCAGAACAGTAAAAAAAGTGGAATTTTTGAGGACGCTATTAATCAAGTCTTTGAAAATCAAACATTAATTGAATTGGAAAAGATTTATAAAGATGTTAAGATCCTTCAAGAAGATATTGAAATAGATATATCAACGATAAAACAAGAGTTAGATGGATTAGTCGACGAGATTGAAGAAAAAGGTGTAAAAGTCGACCCGCTGCAAAAATATGAAGAAGAAATCAAAAATCTGATAAATTCCCAATTAGCATCAATAGTAATCATTCTTTTGCATCTAAAATCAGAGTTTAAGGATAAGCTAGAAAAAATTGGTATAAATCACCAGCAATGGGATGCTTTAAAAGACAATTTGAAAGATATTCTTGCGCTTGAAGTACATAATAAATCTCAAGAATTAAACGAGATTGTTTCAAAGGAATTTAACGAAATTAGAAGTGAACTAAAAGGAAAGATTCAAGGCGTACTAAAAGACCGAGTAGAGCAGAAATCTGTTTATTTAGGATTATTGAATATGTTTAAAAATGAAATAAATAAACTTTACAAAGTTATTATTCTCAAAAGGAATAACCTCAAGATTGATTTAAAAAGTCTCGAAACTCTTATATCAAAAAGAATGTCAGAAATCTTTAAGAGTTCTACGAATTCCGTCGCAGAAAACATATCGTACCTAGAAAGCTTTGCAGTAGATTTC
>WJKD01000802.1 GCA_014729315.1 Promethearchaeota archaeon
AAAAAAATAACCGAAGGAAAACTAAGCATCCATGTTAAAAGAATGTATAACGAAAGTATGGGTTTATCTGATAAATGGACAAAGAGGTTTCGAGAATTTTGGAAGTTAGAAAAAGATTTTGAGGTGGAGGTGAAATAGATGGTCAAACTCGACGAAAAAACGTTAGAAAGGATGATAGACGGGGAATTAACATGGTCCGAGTTAAAACCGATTATTGCGGGAAGAAAAGAACCAAATAGGTTCGATAGAGTCCTTTCCATACTACAAAAGCGAGTAACATGGAGCGAAAAAATTCTCTTACCCTTACACGAACATCTATATGTAGTAGCTAAAGATGGAAAAAGAATCGTTAAATGTGATTGTGGTTACGAATTCGGAGATTACACCGAAAATTGGAAAACGAAATGTAGAGTAAGAGTTCGTGATACAGAAGAGGAAATCGGAGAATTATATCTAAGACATATGGGTTGCCATCCCGATTGGGAAGAACTTCGAGAATACATCTGTCCCGGATGTTTAACTATCTTAGATGTTGAAGCCGTCCCTCCAGGATATCCTACTGTCTTTAATTTCTTACCCGATATCGATGGATTTTACGAAGAGTGGTTAAAAAGAAAGGCGCCTGATAGAGAATAATCAATTAGTCCTATTTGAATATCGAATATTAAAAAGTATAATTTTTTATTTTTTTTCTTAAATTTGTCACATTTTAAAGCTTTTAAAACCAAATTTACCTTAATTCACGATATAAACAATAAAAACATCAATTTTCTAACCCTTAGTCCGACCTTTTCTTCTTCGTCCTATTTGATCCTCCACTTTTAATGATTTTACTTTTTTAATTTTAAAAATTACTTCTATGATCGCACTAATTATTAATATGCCAGTCAAAATCAGCTTTGAAAATTTAAGAATAAAGCTAAAAGTGGGATTTTGATCGTCGTGATCTAAGAATAACTCTGGTAAGAATGCAATAAATTCTCTATACTGAAAATCATACGCTGCTACAATAACCACGAGGACTCCAATTAATATTAAATAAATTATTACCCGAATTTTGAACTCCATTTCATTTCGATTTTTTAATTTTTATTTTATTTCACAAAGTATTAGTCGTGCCTAATAAATAATTTTTACACTTAACGTAAATTATTCAAGGCTTTACAAAAAACTCTCTTAACGAATATCCCACTTATTTTATTACATCCATTTCTTTAAACAGATCCCGTTTAAATTTTAACTTTAACAATAATAGGTTGTTAAGGTATTCTATATAATTTTCATAATCGTATTTAAATTCCCTAGTTGTACTTGAAGAAAAAGAAAAAAGAGTTCAAAAAAAAGAATGGAATTCTTTTGTTGGTCTTTCATGATAGGTTAGTCGGAATTTTTTCCCTTGAATAGAATTAGGTTCTAATAGTTCATAATAAATATGGAGAAGGATAATAAATAAATTTACATACTGTTCTTCCCATTAAAAAAAATAGGCTTTTTTATATTTAGAGAGGAAAAAATCCACGAAAATATTTTAATTAGAACTTTAGGAGAGCAGACATACTTTATATATTCGCATAACACATCAGGGAGGAACGATTGCACTGACCAAACCGAACTTGTGATAAAAAAATACGGGAACGAAATTCTCCAGACTTTCCGCTTCCAACCAAAAAGATTATTAGGCAAAAACCAATATTCTTAAAGACTAAAAAAGGATTTTTTGTGTTGGTAGAACAAAGCACTCAGTCAATTTGTGTTTTAAAGTTTTAATATGTAATTCAAATAATTTACTTTACTGCTTTACTATTTCGCTTTATCTTTAGGAACTTTCTTTTCTTCTCTTTCCTTAACTTTTTTCTGTTGCTCCACGATAACATTACTGATGAATTGAGTCGTTGAATAGGCCGCCTCAGCCTCTCCTAAACTCAAATCCTTTAAATCTTGTTCCATTTCCTTAACTTCATCCTCTGATAACGCCATCTCGCCCATTGCATACGAAGTTGCGCTCTTTTTATGTCTTGCAGAACGAAGCTCGGATCGCTGCAAATAATAATGGCTCGTCATATGTAATACAGTCCCTCCATCGCCATAATCAAAAGTGATTACAATTGGCGCCTCGCCATACTTTTCTTCCATTTCTTGACTGGTGACGAGAATCTTGACTTTTTCTTTATCGAGGATGTCTATTGGATAAGAAGAACCTTCTAACCACCAAATTGGGTCTGCTTGGTCGTTAAATAAACCCTCCAAAAATTTATTGCTTTTATCGACGACCTCAACGCTCACACAATCGTCATGCGTTGGTTTCTTGTTATACTTCACATAATAGGGAAAAATCTTTTCTAGAACATTTAGTAGCGCCCAATCGGTCGTGAATAAGAATCCTCCTTTCTTAACAAATTCCTTAACTTTTTCTAATGCGATGGAACTAATATTACCGGGACAATTAATTATTAGAATCTGATCGGATCGTAATTCAATAGAATCTAACTCATTTGGTTGAATTAATGCATAGGGTACTTTAATCAAATCAAGAACCAGCTCAATCTTGTCGTAAGATCCCGTAATTACGATTATAGACGAATCCTTAACTTCTTTTAATATTGCTAAATCTTTGGGACGCTCCTTCTCCATCCGTTTTTCCATTAATTTGGAAGACGCTTGGTAGGCTTTTTTCATTTTTTTGAAATCTCCCATTTAGATTCACCTTAAGTTTTTTCTAAATAACATAGAAATTATTATTTATAAATGGAACTTATTGAATAGAACACACTTCTTACCGTTCGCTTCCAACCCTTAAACCCTAGCAGAACCTGCGTTTCTCGTTTAGATCATTCTTGAATAATTTTTTCTTGTTAAACGACCAATTCGTACATCATTTTATACTTGTCTAATATAGATCGTGATAATTCTACGAAGATTTTATCTATGTTAAATCCGGTCTTCGACGATGTTTTATAATACTCGTTTTCTTCGTGTGTTTTCAGAAATTGATTGATAATTAAATCGTTGATCCTACTTTTCTCCTCATCTTTCTCAGCCAAATCGTTTTTAGCGCCAATTATTATACGCGGAGCTCCAACTTCGTCGTATCCAGATAATTTTTCGTACCACCAATCTAAATTAAGGAGAGTTTGTAAATTTGATAAATCAAAAACCATAAACACGCCATCAGCACCACGAATGTAATAGTGAAATAGCTTTCTAAATTGGACTTGACCACCCAAATCCCATATTGACAACCTTACAAAGGTTTCTTCTCCATCAAGTATGATAGGAAGCTCGTAAGTATAAAAATCAATGCCAATTGTTAGCTTTGTATTTGCATCGAAAGTATCGTAGCATAATCTTCGAGCAATGCATGTTTTGCCCACCGCAACTTGTCCTAGCAAACATATCTTGAAAACATATGCTGGTTGCGGACCATCGTCAAACATTAATTACCCACCATAGAATTTTTATAGTGAATTCAACCTCAAAAAAAATAAAACGACTGACTTATGGTTATTATTTGTTACTTTAGATTATAAATGTTTATGTGATAATCATTTTATTTTCAACGTTAATGTTCAACATCATAGCATTTATTCAATGATATAG
>WJKD01000803.1 GCA_014729315.1 Promethearchaeota archaeon
GGAAGGTTTGGAACTCGTTGCCGATTTTTTTAAAAGTGATCGATACATCTTTGAGTTGTGTGATGATTCAGGCGGATATGTTGGCGATGTTTTCCGGTTTAATGCATGCACGCTTTTTATAAAATTTGCCAATAGCTGCAGAAACAAAACCAGGATTTTACAACTCCTGAAAAATTTGTATAAAAAGGATGATTATGGTGTTCGATTTTGTCTTATCGAAAGTGCAAGCCAATATCTTTCGGAAAATAATATTCGTATTTTAATTGAAGAATTTGAGAATGAAGCCCGAAAATATGCAAACGATTCTTATGAAAAACAACACTGGCAACATGGTATGCAAGCGTTGGCAAAAGAATTAAAAGATGCAGCGCTTTTTGAGAAAATTACGACCGAAAAGTATCCTGAACTACCCATAACAATCTGTCTGGATATTGCCGGCGTCTATCTAAAAGCAGATGATCCGAAAAAGGCGCTTGAATGGGTTCACAAAATTCCTCACGAAGATGAATATATGATTTATGAGAAATACGAGCTGCTTCTGGCGATCCACCAAAAACTCGGCGATGTGGATAAATCAACAGAAATCGCCTGGATTCTGTTTCGCCGGAATCGAACTGAAAAGTCGCTGTCTCAACTACTCGATGTCATTGGATCGAGTCAAAAAGACAAAGTTCTGCAAGAAGAAAGCGAACTAATTTTGAACCAAACCGAATTCTCCCTGATCGATGCCCATTTTTTACTCAACATGGGCTTACTCGACGAAACCGAAAAATACATCTTATCCCACCGGGAGCAATTAAACGGAGATCAGTATGGCAGCATCCTGCCATTAGCCACCGGATTCGAGGAAAATAAAAAATATTTGGCTGCCAGCATATTGTACCGGGCATTGCTGGAATCGATTTTAAGACGTGCCCAATCCAAATATTACCACCATGGCGTCCGCTATTTGAAAAAGCTGGATAAATTATCCCCGCTGGTCACGGATTGGGGAGATTGTGTGTCGCATGAGGAATATTTTGAAGAACTCAGTGAGAAACATAAGCGGAAGAGGAGTTTTTGGGGGAGGTATGGGAAATGAGGTCGGGATTTTTATAGGAACGTAATTGTTACTTTCTTTTTTAAATTTATATGATATTTCAATAATTTTTGTGTTGACATTTTGCGGATATTTTCTTACATTTAGTTCACTAATTAATTTCGAAAACGAATTTTTCATTCCACATTTCATTATACCAACTAAGTTCATGATATGCAAAATTAGCTTATCAAGTAACTTGATCTTGCTTTACATCCTCATCATCCCCATAAAAATTTGTTTTGGGGAAATAATCAATTTATCATTGAAAAATTTAACGGTAGATGATGGTCTCAGCCAAAATTGGGTTCGCTGTATTTATCAGGATAGTCGCGGCTATTTGTGGTTTGGTACGCAGGGCGGTTTGAATCGTTATGATGGCTACTCATTTAAAATTTTTACGAACAATCCGTCTAATTCAAAATCCCTTTCCTTTAACTCTGTCAATGTCATCTATGAGCCAAATTTCAGCATTGAACAACAATTATGGATCGGTACAGATCACGAATTAAATATTCTCGACTTAAATTCTAATATATTTCGTCAATATGATATTAATGGAGTTACCTCATTTTGTGAAGATGACTCGGGAATGCTATGGATTGGTACAGTAAATTCAGGACTTTTCTTTTTTGATAATGAAAAAAAGCAATTTTCCTATTTTAATGACCTGAAAGCCGGGCATGTGAGTGATAGTATTAATACGATTTGCAAAGACAAAAATGGGAATCTGTGGGTTGGCAGCAGGAATAAAGGCATGTTTAAAATTGCAAAAGATTCATCTGAGAATTTGTATGTTAAAAATTATCAAGTTGTTAAAAATAAAAATAGCATTAGCCATAATAATGTTAGGACGATTTTAGCTGATTCTACTGGTGTTCTATGGATCGGAACGATGGGCGGGGGACTTAATCAATTTGATCCGAAGTGTCGCGGATTTACAAATTACAAAGCTTCTCAGGATTCTTTCTGCCTGAAAAGTAATTATATTCGATCTCTTTATAAAGACAGGTATGGTACAATATGGGTTGGAACAGATGGTGGTGGACTCTCAAAACTGATTTTTGCGAATGATTCATCAGTGCATTTTATTGATCATAGCAAAGCTTTTACCATTAATAACAAATTAATAGGTAATTCAATCTGGGATATTGTTCAGGACGAGTCCGGAATGTATTGGTTAGCTACTCGCAGAGATGGAATTATTAAATTAGATCCTAAAATACGAAGCTTTCGGCATCTTGATTTAACAGAGGGTTATTCCCATGATTGTGATAAACGCATCTGGTCAATTTATCAAGATAAGAAACGTGATTTATGGATTGGTTCGGGGAGCTGTTTATTTAAATTAAAAGGAAAAAATTCAGATGCGAAAATTTTTCATTATGATTTAAAAAAACGCCTTCCGGATGTAGATGGATCATTTGCAGTCAGAGCAATATGTGAAGATCATCAAAGTAATTTCTGGCTAGGCTTATTAGGAAGCGGTATATGTAAATTTGATCGAAAAAATAAAAACTCATTTTTATTTTGTAAAGATCCAGGAAACAAATATAGCTTGCCAAATAACAATATCTACGACATACATCCCGGAGCAAACGGAAATTTGTGGATCGCGACGAACGGCGCAGGTCTGGTTAAGTTCTCAATCAACAAAGAAACTTTTAAGTCTTACAAATTTCCAACAAATACTCAATATTCTCTGCAATTTGATTGGGTCATAAATATATACGAACCGAGAAATAACACCGAAAATATATTATGGCTCGGTACCTGGGAAGATGGGTTAGTGAAATTCTATAAAAAGACAGGCAAATTTACAAGTTATACATCCGGGTCAACAAGAATCAGCAGTAACACGGTTTTTTCAATTTGCGAGGACAATAAGGAGAATCTATGGCTCGGTTTGTATGGTGGCGGGCTTAATAAATTCGATGTCGAAAAAGAAATTTTTATTAGCTATACACAGGAAGATGGACTCGCCGATAATGTTGTTTATGCGGTTTTGCAGGATCAATTTGGCTTTTTGTGGATGAGCACAAATAGAGGAATCTCCAAATTTGATCCTGAAAGTAAACGATTTACAAACTATGACATCAAGGATGGACTGCAGAGCAGTGAGTTCAATCTGGGAGCTTTCTGTAAAACGACTGATGGTGAACTACTCTTTGGCGGTATCAATGGATTGAACCGATTTTATCCGCAAGAGGTAATGGACACCAAACCTGCGAAAATAATTTTGACAGATATAAAAGTTTTCGGAAAATCCTTTGTTCCAAATACATCAGTTCATGATTTGAACAGGGTTAATTTATCTTACAGAGATGATGTGATTGAATTTGAGTTTGCAGCGATACACTATAAAAATCCCCACAAAAATCAGCACGCATATATGCTGGAAGGATTTGATAAAAAATGGAATTATGTTGGAGCAAAGAGGGAAGCAATTTACACAAATATAGAACCGGGGGAATATGTCTTCCGTGCCAAAGTAGCCAATAGCGATGGATTTTGGAATAATGATGAACTTGCGATACAGGTAATCGTTTCACCTCCCTTTTGGAGGAGCTGGTGGTTTTACTCGATCTCAGCAATTTTAGTACTGGCGGTCACAATGGGGATTCATCGCTTCCTAATAAGACAGGCGATTCGGATCGAGAAAGCAAAGCAAAAAGAACGACTGAGATTGCGAAAAAAGATTGCAGACGATTTCCACGATGAAATAAGCCATTACGCAACAAAAATATCTCTTAATAGCAAATCGCTTAGAACCCAATTTAATAAAAACTTACCTAAACAGTTAGAAAATGTAATTTCCAATGCAGATAGTTTATTCAGGGAAGTGAAAGACTATCTGCTGGAAATCGATCCTGAGAATTCATCGTTATACGATCTTGCTGCCGAGCTAAAAAATTTTGGAGACCAGATATTTGGTGATACCTCTATCGAGTTCCGACTAAAGGGTATTGAACTTGATTATGAAAAAGCAAAATTATCTATGGATTGGCGGCGAAACATCGCAAAAATATTTAAAGAGGCAATGCATAATGTTTTGAAACACGCGCAAATCTGTTCAACAGTGGATTTGCAATTTAAATTATCAAAGGAAGCGCTGGTAATTATTCTTTCGGATGATGGAATCGGTTTTGTTGAAAGTGATATTCAATCAGGTCGCGGACTGAGGAATATGCGTCAGCGAGCCAAAAAAATCGGCTGTCAGCTTCGAATAGAATCTAAACAAAATGAAGGTACGAAAATTCATTTTATTGGAAAACTAACCAAAGAGATAGTTGACTAATTGGAATTAAAAGTTTTTTTTATTTACAAAAGAGAATTAAATCCACAAACATAAATAACGGAAAGGCTTACCATGTTAGATGTTTGTGTCATCGAAGACGATGATGAACTTCGCAAATATTATGTAGATTCGATAAATCGCATGGATGGATTTGAAATAGTAGGAGATTATGCTGACTGTGAATCCGCAATTAAAAATATTGATAGTGACTTGCCAGACTTCGTTTTGATGGATATACAGCTTCCCGGCATGTCCGGAATTGAAGGCGTTCGCAAAATAAAAGAAATTCTCCCAGATGTTCACATCATCATGCTAACTATCCATGCAGACAATGAATCGGTTTTCGGATCGCTACGAGCTGGAGCTTCCGGCTATCTTGTTAAAAATGTTGATGCCGATCAACTATTATCTGCCATTGATGAAATTCTATTAGGCGGCGCGCCGATGAGCATGACTATTGCCCGGATGGTGATTAGTTTCTTTAGAGAAAAACCTCAGAAAAATCCTCTCACTGCCCGCCAGCTTGAAATCCTGAAAAAACTGTGTGAAGGCAAAAGCTACAAAATGATCGCAGATGAATTATATATATCCATTGCGACTGTAAAGTTCCATATCCGCAAGATTTATGATAAACTTCAGGCTGAGTCCAAAGCAGATGCAATACGAATCGCCATGCAGCGGAAATTATTTCAATAAATTTCATCTTCACCCACCTGTAAACCTCAATTAAAAAATCAAATACAAAAAACTATACTTTTGTATAGTTGACATTTTTAATTTAATTGTTTACATAGCTAATAAGCATATTATTGCGATTATCGAAAGCATTTTATCTGGCAAATTGATAGCGAAAAAATAAATACTGGAAAAGCCATAATCACCAACCTCTCTTGATTTTATATACCTAAAAATGGGAAGGTATAATGTCCAAGGGAAAACATGTTCCTGATTCTGAAAAACCCTACTTGAATACATCTTCGACCCCGATATTGACTGAGCGCCAAAAGGAAATATTAACAAAAATCTGCGAAGGTAAGAGCTATCGTGTTATAGCTAAAGAATTGTACATATCTCTGCCAACAGTAAAATATCACGTAAAGAATATCTTTAATTTGCTCCATGTGAAGAATAAAGCTCAGGCAATTCGTGTTGCAATTATAAATGATTTAGTCAAATAATGAAGATTTAGCAGGAGAAATTCCCATGTCTGTTCTATCTCTGTTTAATATCCGATTTTTACTCATTTTGTTTTCAACTGCTTCGATTGCATTCGCACGCGATCAACTTTTAGAATCTAATATCAAAAAAAATGAGCAAGCAATACCTGAGTATAATCAGGCGCTGAGTCTGTATCGAGACGGCGAGTTAGACAGGGCAGTCACAGCTTTTAAGAATCTTATCAATTTGTATCCTGAAATTCCAAAATCTTACACTAAATTGATCCAGATTTATAGAGAACAAAGAAAGCTTCAAGAAGCAAATGATTACTTTAAATCGCTTAACAAATCAGGGAATCCATTCGTTCATCATGCGCTCGGAATAATTGAGATGAAACTGAACAATTACCCCAAAGCGATAGAATATTTTCAAAAGGCGATACAACTTTCACCTTCATTTGCTTCAGGCTATTCTGCTATTTCAGAAGCATATATTAAAGCTCAGAATTTTGAACATGGTTTAAGCTGGCTTACGAAATGGGCAAGCCACAATCCGGATCATGCGGCTGTCTGGTATGGGATTGCAAATATGTCGAGTTTGAAGTCAAACTGGGAAAAGGCATTTGAGAATATTCATGAATCACTGGAGTTGGATTCGGCGTTTGTACCCGCCCTGCTGCTGAAAACAAAAAGTCTGCGCAATACCGGTGAAATGGATCATGCGATGAGTACCTGCAAAAAAACTATTCAATTCGCCGAGCAACAGAATGATCCGGATGGAAAACTAAAAGCACTGATACTAAAAGGGACAATACACTGGTATCTCGGTCAGTACCAAGAAGCAACCGCTCTGAGTGAAGAGGCGCTGGCACTCGCTCAGAAACTGGTGGAAAATGAAATCGAAGCGGGTATTTTGAATAACCTGGGCACATTCTATCGTGGGATGGGCAAGTTTCAGGAAGCAATGGCAATTCTGAAAAGATCACTTGCTGTAAATCAACAGCTTGGTTTTGTACATGGAATGGGACTGGCATTGGGAAATATCGGTGATGTGTTTGTTCAGATCTCTGACTATGATAGCGCATTGGTTTATTATGAAAGGGCGCTGATAATCGCTAAAGAATCGGGGGACAAGCGGCTGCACGCCGATATATTGAGCTCTATTGGCGTGGCTTTTTCCTATATGGGAGAGTATGAAACAGCAAATGAAAATAGCAAAAAAGCCCTTTCTTTATATCAGGAAATAGACGACAGGAATGGGCGGGCGAATGAATTGACGAACATGGGGATCGCCCATATCGAGCTTGGAAACTATACGAAAGCGTTGGATCTACTGAATTCTGCCAATGCTATTGCGAAAGAAATTGACGACAGCTATTTGCAACATATTCAGTTGGACAACATGGGGCATGTCTTTCATTTTTTGGGAGATTTTAAGAGAGCATTGAAACATCATCGGCAGGCATTAGATATTGCTGTCCAAAATGAGGATAAAGATTCCGAAGCTATCTGCCTGATGAATATCGGTCGAATTGAACTCGAAACGCATAAATTGGACAGCGCAGCGATCCATTTAAACAAGGCATTAGAGATATGCACGAACAATGGTGATAAGCGCGGACAGGGAATCGCGTACGCAAATTTGGCTTATATCAAAGCTCAACAAAATCAATTTGAGAATTCTATTGCGCTTTATGAAAAATCCTTATCTATTGCAAGAGAAATCGGGAACCGCTTTGGGGAAGGCGAGACATTGAATGAGCTCGGCATGCTTTGGCAGAAGGTCGATGAAGATGCAAAAGCAATCGAGCATCACCAAAAAGCTCTATCAATCGGCGAAAATTTGGCAGCAGCGAAGATAAAATGGGAAGCTAGTTGGGGGTTGGGAAGCGCTTTTCATAAGCAGGGAAATCTTGAAAAAGCAAAAGGTTTTTACGAAGCTGCGATCGAAAACATCGAAAAAACGCGATGGCAGCTTGGGTTGTCCGAATTCAAGTCCAGTTTTTTTGCAGACAAAATTGAAGTGTATCAAAAGCTGGTTGGGTTATGTCTTGATCTTCAAAATAGCCAACCTATCGAAAATTTAGGTCTTCTTGCTTTTCATTATGTTGAGCGCGCAAAAGCCCGATCATTGCTGGATCTGTTGACTGAGGCGAAATTGAAAATAGCATCCGATCTTGATCCGGCTTTAATTAAAAGACAAGATAAAATATTTCACACTATCGCGAAAATTCAAACTGAGCTGAGAAATCCGGTTATCTCTGAAACCAGGAGGCAGGAACTGCTCGATAAAGTATCCAATGAAGAAGAAGCTCTGCAGCGCGCTCAAATGGATATTAAGAAAAGTAATTCTGCCTATTGGAAATTCCACAATCCTGAATTAGTGACCCTCGATCAAATACAGGAAAATCTACTGGACAAAGAAACCGTGCTTCTGGAATTTTTCATTATTGATCAACACTATTATCTGTGGGCAATTACAAAAGATCAGCATAAAGTCATCAGGCTGGCATCCCGTAAAGAAATCGACAATCTGGTAGGGTCTTACCTCCGGATAATTTCGCATCCGCCTCACCCCGGGCTTTTGCCATATAAAACCGGTAAGACCCTCTTTCAAGAATTGATTAAACCGGCTGAAAATTTTCTATCTCTTAAACAAAAAGTAATCATCGTACCTGAAGGCATTTTGAATGCTCTTCCCTTCGAGACTCTAATCGACCAGATGAATGGGATGACTCCACATTATTGGGTTGAAAGCGTCGATATCCGGTATGCACAGTCATCTTCGGTGTTATCATTTTTGGAATCAAAGTCTTCAAAGCCGGTACAAAGTGCTCTTTTGGCTTTCGGCAACCCACGCTTCG
This sequence comes from Promethearchaeota archaeon, assembly GCA_014729315.1. Next base: position 8,398 of record WJKD01000803.1, read on the forward strand.
GAAGTGCAGACGAAGAGTATATCCCAAATAGAGACAACTCTCAAGTTTCTGAACGCGGTATTTATCTTGAGCGCGGATTTGTATTCCCCAATTTACCATATACTGAAACAGAAGTCCAAAAAATCGCCAGCCTTTTTCCGGCAAATGAAGCGGATGTTTATTTGGGCACCGAAGTCTGCGAAGATCAAATTAAAAAATTAAATCTGGACAACTTTCGATTTATCCATTTTGCCACCCACGGCGTAATCGACGAAGAAAAGCCGGCTCGCTCCTGCATAGTGTTGACGCTTGACGATGATCCTGCCGAAGACGGATTTCTGCAAATGCAGGAGATTTTCAATTTAAAGCTTAATGCGGATTTGGTCGTTCTATCCGCCTGTCAAACCGGACGCGGTAAATTAATCGGCGGAGAGGGTATGATCAGCTTGACGCGAGGCTTTCAATATGCAGGCGCTAATTCTGTAATCGTCAGTCTGTGGTCAGTAAACGATCAATCGACTGTCGATTTCATGGAATCATTTTACCGTGCAATTAAGGAAGGCGATGCATTTGATGTCGCCCTGCGCCATGCAAAAAGAAAAATGCTGCAAAACAAAAACAGGGCGCTGCAGCATCCTTATTACTGGGCGCCATTTGTTCTGATTGGTCCCAAATAAGCAGACTTAATTTGCTTTTTGCATTCATACCTTTATAAGAACAAGGAGAAAGCAATGGCTGAAAATCAAGCGAATACCGAAGATGTCCTTCTGGTGGAACGCATCAGGAACGGCGATAAAATGGCTGAATCGCTGCTGGATAAAAAATATCGACCGCGAGTTTTGTTCCTGGCAATGAGCAAACTTAAAAACAACGAGGAAGCAGAGGATATTTGTCAGGAAACCATGACGGTAGTATTTACTGCTATTAACTCAAATAGAATTAGAGAACCCGAGAAACTATCTTCCTATATTCTAACTATTTGCCGACGAAAGATTATCGATCATATCAAGAAAAAAAAACGAAGGATAGAAGAGGTGGATCTGAATGAAAATGAAATAAAAGATCCTTCTAAGGCAAATGGTTTTATTGACGAAGGATTTGGCGATGAAGCAACTGCTGCCCTTGAAAAATTGAGTGAACGAGAACAAAGCATAATATATTTAACTTATGTTTTTGGCTGGTCTGGTCAGGAAATAAGCCGGGTACTCAGGATAACTCCGGATTATGTAAGGAAAATAAAACAACGTGCAATAAAAAAATTATTAAAAATATTGAAAAAAAATGTCACAGATTGACAAGTCTAAACGACTCTATTATTGAAAAGCGGATTTAAGGAAGAGGGAAAAATGGATCACAGGAAAATAGAATCAGAAAACATCATTGACAGATATGTGATGGGCAGGCTAAGCGATGAGGAACAACAGGAATTCGAAGAGCATTTTTTTGCGTGCGATAAATGCTTTGAAAAAGTCAAAATGAGGAGCCAGCTCGCAGACATTGTTAAACAGGCAGATTGGGAACAGGTTCTCGCACCCTCTCGAAAACCGATGGAAGCTATTTTTGACTGGTTCAGAGAATTTAACACGCCGCGCACGTTTGCTGTGGTTGCAAGCATATTGATACTGCTTATGATTTATCCCGCATGGCTCGGTGTTTTCAAGGTGCAGCATCTCGAACAAAAAATACATAGTTTGCAAACGCCGACTGCAAATATCCCAATATATTTTTTAGAGCAAACCCGCGGGCAAGCCGAGCCAATCGAAATAACGTATGAACGGGGAAAGTCATTCATCATCAATTTTACGTTATTTGATCGTAAACAGCAAAATTCAAAAATCAATGCCGCGATGCTGAAAGACGGAGATATTGTCTGGCATGCAGAAAATTTAACCGGGCAGGGACCGTACGAAGTGTTTTCGATTTCCATTCCGTTTGCATTTCGGGAGCCAGGAGAATTCCTGCTGGAAGTTAAAGAGGTGGATGTTGATGTTGTGAACCGGTGGGAGTTTGGGTTTGAGGTTGTAAGGCATTAATAATTTATCTGAATTTTAAATGAAGAAAGGGATCAAAATGCGATTATTCCTATTGATAATCAGTTTTTCGTTCTATTCTGTGCAGCTGTTGGCGCAGGTTACAATTTCCGGTGATGTGTCGGGTCTTTGGACTGCTGCTGATAATCCGTATTACATCACTGGCAATACAACTGTTCCGGAAGGCAAATCACTTACTATCAGAAAAGGTGTTGAAATTAATTTCATCGGCACCTATTATTTTCGGGTAGATGGCTTATTAAAAGCGTTTGGCACAGCTGATGAAATGATACATTTTCATGGGGACGGCGGCGCCGGATCATGGAAGGATATATTTTTCTCCGAAACCGCAGAAGCAGGCTGCATTCTGGATTATTGCATTATTCAGGACGGGGGGCATGAGTTTGAGGCGAATATCTGCATATATAATAACAAAAACAATATCACAGTTTCAAATTCAACTATTAAAAATAGTTCCGGTAATGGAATTGTCATTGGATCAAGGCTCGTGGTTGGTGCTTTAGAAAATAATAAGAAGGTATATTGTAATTCACTCATTAAATCAAACATCATTTCTCAAAATATGAAAAATGGTATCCTCGTTTATTCATATTTTATGGACACTAATCACGGTGTGCAAAATAATTCTTCCATTGTCCAGCCTCTTATTGAAAACAATTTAATTTTCGATAATTCAGAATATGGAATTCATTGTGATACTTTTTGTGATGGTGGTTCAAATTATGGCTTTGATACGGGAATCGTAACTAAAACTATACCTAAAATATGTAAGAATACAATCAATAATAATAGCTGTGGTATCTGTTGTACGAAAACGAAACAGGGATTTTTTTACGGCACCAATATCATCGCCACGAACCCATTTGTTTCGAGTAATATTTTTTACAAAAATGATAATTATGGACTGGATCTGAATAGTTTAGTTGATGTGGATAGCATCAAACATAACAATTTTTTCCAAAATTCAGAAGGCAATTTAAAGGGAATAGAAGGCGGCTTGGGAACTTGCTCCCGAAGGAATTTAAACGGCGACTCATGTGATGCTAACTCAAATATCTTTTTCGATCCTGGATTCGTTGATGTGTCAAACAATAATTTTCATCTGATGTCTACCTCAAAATGTATCGATGCCGGTGATTTAAATTTGGAGCGAGATCCGGATGGTTCTTTTGCAGATATCGGCGCCTTCTATTTTGATCAGACTACAGATATAGAAATCTCGAATATTCTAGAGTTTCCGGTCGAATATGCTTTAGAACAAAACTACCCAAATCCCTTCAATCCAACAACAACCATCCGTTTCCAATTACCCGCTGCCTGCAAAGTGAAGCTTACAATCTTCAACTCACTCGGGCAAATAGTGAGGACACTGATTCATGAATACAAAGGCTCGGGCTCGCATGAGTCATATTGGGATGGGACAGATGATGTTGGAAACTCGGTTTCGAGTGGAATTTATTTGTATCGGTTGGAGGCTGGGAAATATGTTAAAAGCAATAAAATGGTAATGGTACGCTGATGCTTACTATATGTTATATATTATTTAAGTATAATTAGTTATTCAAATAAGAGTGACATTTTCAACTGTCGTAAATTCTTAGAATACAAATAAAAGATAAAATAGATATACTAAAAAACGTTCAATTGGAGGTGTATCATGCATACGATTTATAAATACTTATTTTGTGTGTTTGTAGTGATGATTTATTTCAGTCATTCTTATTCGAAAGAACTAGAAATAACAAGAAACGGCAATCTTAGAGCTGGTCCGAGTACTAGCCATGAGATTATTGGAAAAGTTACAGTAGGCATGAAAGTAGCTCAAATTGAAAAGGATGAGAATTGGTTCAAGGTTAAGCTTCCAGATAATAACACCGGTTGGATACACAAAATTTTAATTACAAAAGTTAAAGTCGAGGCTGATGAAGAGGCAAAATATATTGATAAAATTATTCAAGAATGTATTTTGCTTGTCTCTCTACCACAGACTTATGCAGGGAATGTCAACATATTTAATTCGACAGAGAAGCGAAAACGCTTTGCTAAAACAGCACTATCACATTTTATTCAGAAATATCGAATGGGTAAATTAAGAGATTATCGCATTATGCCAGGAGATGCCGAGGCTGCATTTTATGGAATATGGGTTTATACTTCTCAAAATACTTGGTTTGATCCGATTTCGATTACCTATGAGCAAAGAGGCAATTTTCCTGAATTACAAATGAGAAAATCAATGTATCAAATTTATTTGTTGAATAATGAAAAAATGGTAGATAGGGATGAAGACCAAGATATCAACGGAATGAAAGTTGAGATCGAAGATGGAACGGAAGTCCGAATAAAAGGAGTGGAATGGGCATATAAAGAAGGGCAGTGGATTAAACTGAAAAATGATAGAAAAAATTAAATATTCTCTTTTCACATTCAATAGAAATAGGACAATCCGGGCAAAAGCTACGTGACTGATTTGATCATTATGCATTATATAGGATAGGATACCATGGCTCAATCTGAATCGATAAATGAGCAACTCGTTTCTGCTGCAGGTGGGAGTAATACGGCGAGGATGTTACTTCTGCTTATTGAAAGGGCTGCCCTTAACTATAAGAATTTTCCCGCTATACGCCTCTTATCAGTGCCGCTACCTAAAGTAAACTGTGCGGTTCAAGTTCTACTGGAATGTGATGCTGCCCCTATCTGTTGCTGGAGACACGAGCTTTACTCCATTAGAGGTGGCTTATGAACGATCATTATGAAGTAGCAGATATGATACGCCGGCAAAATTACCAACAAATTGGCACTCGCAGAGCAAAAATTTTGTTAAATTGTGTTGGGAAATTTCGTAGAAGAGAATTCTTCTATTGAATGAGGACTTTGTGCTGGATGTATTAAGGATATCAAGCACTATTTGGCGATACGCGTTTTTATTGATTATCATTTGTATAAAGTTCGTTGGAGGTTATTTCCGCTCAGATTATTTATTATAACCAGTATTGAATTAGGAGTTGCAAAAATATGCAAATATTAAAATTATATTTTGCGCTTGATAAAGCAATTGGATTAATTGTATTTTTGTTATTAATATTAAGTTCTCACATTAAAGATGCCAATTGTCAGATTCACATTTTCGAAAAAAATAATCATGCCTACGAATTAGTTTTTAGAAAATTTTCATGGACAGATGCAAAAATAGAAGCTGAATCAAGAACACCTCCTACTGGATTTGAAAATGGTCATTTGGTAACATATTCGGGTGCTGATGAGGAAAATTTTGTGCTTTCTATTTTTGGTAATGATTTAAATGGTGCGTGGATTGGCTTTACTGATAAAGCCACAGAGGGAGAGTGGCAATGGATCGACGAAACTGAAGGAATTTGGCAAGATCCTGATAATTTCCAAAATCCTATTCAAACTGCATACACAAATTGGCGACAATCCACTAGCGAACCTAACAGCGAGGGAAATGAAGATTATGCTGTTTATAGCCTTTTCAAAGCACCAAGCCCTCAATGGAATGATCTCGCTAACAATTTAGGCTCGTACGACAGCTATGTTGTTGAGTACGATCCTAGGGATACCAGAATAGGAAATCAAAATCCAAGTGAGCATCATTCGGAGTTTTTTTTGGAAGAAAACTACCCCAACCCCTTCAATCCAACAACAACCATCCGTTTCCAATTACCCGCTGCCTGCAAAGTGAAACTTATAATCTTCAACTCACTAGGGCAAATAGTGAGGACACTTATTCACGACTATAAAAACCCGGGCTTTCATGAGGCATATTGGGATGGGACAGATGATGTTGGAAACTCGGTTTCGAGTGGAATTTATTTGTATCGGTTGGAGGCAGGGGAGTTTGTGCGGATGAAAAAGATGGTTTTGGTGCGGTAGTGTTTGATCAATTACTTATTAAATCATGCAACTTTTAGCCAAAAAAAATAGGAGCAGAGTTGGAAATGTTTATGCAGACCAATTTTCTTAAATTTTCAAGTCCACTTTACTCAATTCTGTTTATACTTTTGTTGTGGAATTCTGTCATTTGTCAAGAATTGGACAATATTAATACAACAAATATGCAAAGCGTTATAAAAAATGATTTTCTTGTAAATGACGATGGAAGTTGTTTTTTTCAACATAGTCCTTCGGCAGCAATGGATTCCAACGGTGATTTTATTATCGTATGGGAGGATGAAAGAGACAATAAATGGGATATATATTTTCAAATGTTTGATATTGACGGAAACTTCATTCAAAAAAACATAAAAGTAAATACGAATAATGCGGGAGATAATGTTAATCCTCAAGTTGTCATGTCCTCGATCGGTAATTTTGTAGTTGTATGGCAATACATATATGGTACAAACTATGAAATTTATTTCCAAATTTATGATAATTCTGGTAATCCAATGGGACCCAATCAATTACTTAATAATGAATTTGTTTATAAAAAATACTCACCTTCAATTGCTATGGATAAATCTGGAAATTTTATTATTGCATGGATCGACAATAGAAATATTCGGGATGAAATCTATTTTCAACGTTTCGATTCAGATGGAAATCCGTTAGGTGAAAATCAAATGGCGGATGTTTCTTGGTCACCAAATACATACAGTGCTTCAGTTGCTATGTTTGAAAATAGAACTTTTGTAATCGCATGGAATGCTTTTGATAATATTTACTTTAGAACGTTTGATGTATTGGGAGAGGCTTACACTTCTACTAGTACGGTCACAGATGTTAGTTCTAAACAGATCAATCCAAGCGTGGCAACAGCAAATAACGGAAATTTTGTAATTGCTTGGGAAGATAGCCGAAATGGAAATTGGGAAATTTATTTCCAGCTATTTGATAGTCTTGGACACAAGCAAAAGGGAAATCAGAGAATTAGAATCGATTCAGAAACGGACAATCAATTTCAACCTGCACTTAAAATGAACGATAATGGAGAGTTTGTAATAGTTTGGGAGGAAAGAGAGGGTGATAGCCTGAACAATGTTTATTGTCAACTTTTCGACGCTGTTGGTTCATCAAAAAATACGATTATAAAAGTCAATGAATTTGATATCAAAACTCATGAATGGTACTATCCAACTTACCCAAGTCCAACAATTACAATCGGTAAAAATGGCAATTTTGTAGTTGCTTGGGAAGATAATAGAACTGGTAATGAAGATATCTATTTTCAAATTGTTACAAATAGCGGAAGCCTTAGATTAAATAACCGGAAAGCAAATGATGACACAGACTGTGCGGACCAAACATTTCCATCAATCGTTACTAATAGCGAAGGAGATTTTGTTATTGCCTGGCAAGATAAACGGAATAAAAGTCTTGACTTATATTTTCAACGCTTTAGTCGTTCAGGAGAACTTTTTGGTATGAATACAATGGCTAATGACAAGTACTATGTAATATATGATTATCCTTATGATTTATCAATGAATAATAATGGAGATTTTGTATTTGTATGGGAGGACTTTAGGGAGCCTGATTTTGATTTCAGCGTTTATTCCCAGCGCTTTGAAGCATCGGGCAAAAGGTTGCATTCGAATCAAAAAGTAAGTGACGACTTACTAAACGATAATCCCAAAGATCCCTGTTGTACAATAGACAAAGAAGGCAACTATATAATAGCTTGGGTGGATTTCCGAAATGGATATGATAATCCAGATATTTATTATCAACGCTTTAACGCGTTCAGACATCCGATTGGAAATAATCAGAAAGTGAATGACGATACAGGGAACGCCAGGCAGAAGTCGCCTTCGATTGCCGTTGATATAAATGGGAATTTTGTTATTGCATGGGAAGAAGAAGAACGTGATATTTATTTTCAGCGATATACATATTCGGGCCAAAAACTAGGTTCAAATGTCAAATTACAAAAAGAGATTGAAAGTTCAAATCGAATAACTCCAGGTATCGCAATGGAAAATGACGGCGATTTTATTTTAGTTTGGGTGGATAGTCGAGATGGTCGTTATGATCCGAATATATATTTACAGCACTATAATGCTGACGGAAGTGCTATGGGAAACAATCAAAAGGTAACTGAGAATATTTTAGGATCATTTCAATTTTATCCCTCAATTGCAGTGGTCAACAATAAAGGATATATTGTTGTTTGGCAGGATTCTACAATTGGTTCAAATACTACTAGCGTACTTGGGCAAATGTACTATTCAGACGGTACTCAAAAAGGCAGCAATTTTCAAATAACAGAAAAGATTGGACTTAACCACGATACAAAATTTCCTACTGTAACAGCAGATCAATCTCAAATTATTTTCTCTTGGCAAGATAACCGGAGATCTAGAGGATGGGACATCTATTCAAAAATTGTTTCTTGGGATTGGAATGGCATTACCTCAGTTGAGAAAAGAAAATCTATTAAAGCGAATAAATTTTGCTTGCGACAGAACTACCCCAACCCCTTCAATCCAACAACAACCATTCGTTTCCAATTACCCACTGCCTGCGAAGTGAAACTCACAATCTTCAACTCACTCGGGCAAATAGTGAAGTCACTGATTCATGAATATAAAAACCCGGGCTCGTATGAGGCATATTGGGATGGGACGGATGATGTTGGAAATTCACTTTCAAGTGGGATTTATCTCTATCGGCTGGAGGCAGGGGAGTTTGTCCAGATGAAAAAGATGGTTTATTTACAGTAATCATGAAAGGGTAACAGATGAATATATATAATAAAAAATTTTTGCTAATGTTGCTTTTAATAGGTACTTTTCTATCCTGTTCGTGGGGGACAGCGCGGATGTACTCTGGCTTCGCTCGACCTTCATCAATAGTTGCAGTTTTTCAGAAAGATCCTTTAGGTTATCCGGGTGCATTGGCAAAAACTCCATCCATATGGTTCAATGAGCAGAAAGCCAAAAAGGCACCGCGATGGGAATTGTTACCTGGAAAATATAAAATTCGCTTCAGACCTTTGATTCCAGTAGGTGGCTTCGAAATTAGAAGAGAATGCAACGGGCATCCCGGCATCGCGGGTTTAATAAATCATTTAAATTCAGCGAAATCAAATCCAGAAATGTATGAAGTAAAAATAGATTTTGATGCAGAAGCTGGTAAAAAATATCATTTATCCTATAGATGGATCGGAGATAAGGATTTTTATCTTCGATTAAATATCTTGAGTGAAGATAAGTCTGATATATTAGCCTCTGTTGAGTCTCACCATTTCAATTTATTGGGAGCTAAAGTTAGTGCTGCAAATGATCCTGGTAATGTCGACAATTTTTATTTGACTTTTTACGGGTGCAACTAATTGTTCATTTAAAATCTAATTGTCTTCTAAGATTAGGAATATTTGGAAGGGTATGGTTTTTCAGGGAATGGATATAGAAAACCGATCAATAAATATCACTAGAAGCGCAGGAGTGTCATTATGAACTACAGCAAATTTTGCCAAAGATGTCAACATTATCGTTACGATCTCTACAAAGGGATCGTCTGCGGACTTACAAATGGGAAACCTGATTTTGAGGAAGAATGTGAGAATTTTGAACTTGATCCATCAAAAGGTTCTAACACCACCGAAGCTAATTTTAAAAAAGAAGTAAAAAAAAATGGATTTGGAAAAGAAAAGAGAATGCTTATTTTTTTATTAATTGTAATACCTATCTGGATACTTTCAACTCAAATCGTTGTTAAAACTCCCAGCCTCACTATAACAGGACCTGATTATAATAGTGGTATTATGAGACACTTAGGCTTTGTCGATTTAGGGAAGGATGCTTCTCCCCGATTTCAGGTATTTGATTTCAATAGTGGAACTATTTTAGCAAAGGCAGTTCGAGTCGACTATGGCGATGAAGTTGTTGGCGCTACTAAAAATCGATTTTTTTACAGAACAAAAGGAAATAAAGGTGGATTGGTAATGGACTTATTAAAAGATCCATTCCACAGAAGAGGGAAATTAACAGGACTGCAATTTTTTTATATGAATCTATTCAAATTGAATTATAAGACAGCATATATGCTAGACTTTACCACGCCGAGTTTAATCTCGATTGTCTTCATATTCATCAGTTTAATGTATCTTTATTACTTGAGAAACAGCTATTTTATAAGAAATAGATAATTATCGTATTTGAGTACGATTGAAATATGCCTTTGTACACAATAAAATATCTCCAAAAACAGCCTTAAAACATGGTCTTAAAAGGTAAAAAGAAAGAAAAGGAATTGTCATGAAAATCAACGCATTTGCTATTACCATAAATATCTGTGGATTATTTGTTTTTCAACATTGTGATAATTCTACAGAACCGAAAAACAGACCGCCTGTCATTGTGAATATATTCGGAAATCCTTTAAATGTTCATATATCTGAATCCTCAATAATAACTTGTGATGCAAATGATCCGGATGGTGACCACTTGACGTATGTTTGGGAAACAACGATGGGTTCCATAAGTGGCATGGGAGACACTGTCACATGGATAGCTCCTAATTCAGTCGGCACGTATTTTGTCTTATGCAAGGTAATGGATGGTAACGGAGGACAAGATGTCGATAGTGTGGGTATACAAGTTGAAAATAGTATTCCTACGCAGGGATTAATAGCATATTATCCCTTCAACGGTAATGCACTCGATGAAACCGGAAACGGAAACGATGGCAACGTTCATGGTGCTACATTATCAAATGACAGGTTCAATACTCCTCAAAAGGCATATCGATTTGATGGCGACGATTATATATATGTAAACCATAGTGCGTATTTCGATGAGATAGAAAATTACGACAGTATATCATTATCTGTATGGATTAAGGTAATAGATTGGTATTATTATTTCCCAGATAATCCTATCTTCCCTATTCTTGATAAATATGAATCTTCGATTGATTTTGGATGGGAATTTCTAATATGGAGCAAACATTTTCAATTTTATCCTTCACAAGATAATACCATTGTCTGTTATTTTGATTTTGGTTTAAACATTTGGTATCATATTGTTTGCGTTTATAAGCGCAATCCGGGCAAATTTTTGGTATATGTCGACAATCAGCTAATTTGTACAAAAACTCTGACGACGGATATATTTGACACTTCAGGAGAGCCTCTATATATTGGATACAGCAAGACAGGTCAGGACGAATTTGCGATCGGATTGATAGATGATATTCGTATTTATAATCGAGATTTGAGCTCTGCAGAAGTTGCAACACTTTATACCGAAAGTGGTTGGGGCAATTAATGTTAACACAAAAAAAATTTTCATCTTTAAATCCAGTAATCACTTTTGAAAAAATTGGAGGACCCGATGAACAATCGAATTAATTTCATTTTTGCTTTCTGTGTGTTTTTATTGATTTCCATTTGCTGTGATAACGTAAACAAATCCTGGGACAGGACTACGAAAAACAATACTATTAAAGACTATGAAGCTTTCCTGGAAAAATATCCAGAAAGTGCACAATCGGATACTGCAAGAGGTATTCTGGCGGAATTATATTTTAACGTAGCCGAAAGCACAAACACAGTAGAGGCGTTTCAAAATTATATTCATAAATTTCCTGATTGTTCTTTGGCAGTGGAAGCCTCAGAGAAAATTGCAGGAATTGTATTTCTGGAAGTTGAAAAGGAACAAAAAATTCAGAAATATAATGATTTTATTAAAGACTATGCCGGTAGAAAAATAGTTGCAGAAGCTGAAAAGCAAAAAGTGGGTTTATTTGCGAATTTATTGAGCACTAAAAAGACTTTCACGGCAAAGCAGAAAATCGAAGATGAGATACTCAACGATATATTCAATCATGGAATTGGAGCTCGATTCGTCATAAGCACGATATTGCCAAAAGATGAAAAGAATGTGCGGCTTGTTTCTGACAGCCACGGCGAATTGACAGATATTAAGAGGGATGCCCATTCAGGGAGTATTGCTCTTGAAAATGAGCATGGCGATATCTACATGAAAACGCTATATCCGAGAGACAAACTTGAATTTATCCCAACAGCTTTTGGCTTGCAGCCTTCTCAACCATTTGGAAATGGTGCGATATGGCGGTTTATCGGTAATGTTGATTTTGAGGGATATAAATTTATCGGCGATCGGAAAAATCCATTGACTTTCATGCTTATTCAAAAAGCCGGATTTGTCTATCTTCATGGAAAAGGGACAATAAAAAAGAAAAATCAGATTGTAGCAACTCTACCATAAGTGTTGTAGATCGCTTAATTTAATTTATCGTAGACAAAAACTTACAAACGCAAAAGGAACTAAACAATGAGATGCCAGGTCTGCGGGAACGAAGCTCGTGTGAATTATGGAGATGCATATACCGTAATTTGCAGGAATTGTTTTGATACTGATGAAGCAAATTTGTTGTTGGAAGCGAATAGAATAAATAAATTTAAACCGAAAAATTTTTCAAATATTTTTACGAAAGCTTTTTATATATCTTTGATACCGACTTTTTTAATTTTTCTTATTCTAATCTCATTTTTCTATGATATATTGACAACTGTACAATTAACCTATTATTTTTTATTTATTACTACTCTATTTATTACTATACCGAGTACGTTGATAGTGAAAAGAAGAAACGATAGGCTGATAAAAGCTGTCGAATCTAAGACAGATCAGCTTTTTAACGACGGCATTAAATTTTTTGATCAAAAGCTATATGCTGAAGCTGAACTAAAGTTTAAATCGGCTTTAGAAATTTATGAGAATTCAGAAAAGATAATGTATCATCTTGCATTGACTTATTTAGTATTAGGGAAAGTAAAAGAGGGACTTGCTTTGGTCGGCAAAATTAAGGAAATAGATTACAGAGAATTGGTCAAGCAATTAAAAAAATTTAAAAATGTTGTGATCTTTGACAATAACTTTGATAAGCAAATTTCTTCTGCTTCGGAAATAAAATGGTATCTGGCTGAAAACAGAAAAAAAAGGTTACGGCAGATAGTATTTAGCATATCACCAAAGTTCATTGTTCAATCAAAACTTGGTCAATTGATTCTATCTTCCAAATACGTTAATTTAATTGAAAAAGGCTGGGCTACCGGCTTATTTCGTCTGAATTCCGATCCAGGTCCGTTTTTGTTAGTCAGAGCCGATGGTTATGTAGATTGTATAAAAGAATCATCAATCAATCTTGGTATTTCATTTCATAGCATGGAATCGGGCGGGCTTTTTGGAATTTATATAAGTGTAGATTCCAGTGATCTAAGAATTAGACGTGCGAATAACGCATGTTTTGAAATTGCATACGGATTGGATGAAAATAATACTATAAAATTAATATCTGATTTTATTGAGAATGATCATTTAAACTTAATACTGGCAGATGGGGATAATTTGAGTTCATATAATCTCATCGATGTAGAAAGCGCTAGTATTAATCAATATAAACTTCCTCTGTGTAAATACGATATAACGATCCCTCTTGATGAAAATTGTAAAAAGATATTGAAAGATGAATTCGAAAAATTAAGACAATACCATTCTGGAATTCCAATATATAGCAAAAATTTTCAATTAAGTCTCAGGGAGTTGTGGGATAGTATGCCTGAGAAAGAAAATCCAATCTTAAAAACGTATGGATTGCAACAGAACAAATAAGGAGGTTATTACAATGAAGTTAGAAAAATTTACGAAACACATCTTTCTCTTTCTTTTAATATTGGGATGTGCTCCTGTCCCTCCACAGCAAGAATTATTAAAGCTATATCAACTTTCAGGATTAAAGAAAGCTACTGAAGAAATTAATAATGAGGCTATATTTAAATTGAGAGAGTATAAGCCAAATAAAACGACTTATCTTGAATTTTTGGCAGATCACTGGCCCAGCGAAGAAATGCCCCGACGATCTGTGGGCATATTGGGTTATGGTTTTACAAATCTTTATAATGCGAAAGGAGGATCGAATTATAACAAGATTATCATGGGAATTAGAGATGAATTATATCAATTAGAGTTGGAAGTATGCACCCTGTACTTTGATAAAAATACTCTGTCGAGGATAGATTGGAATTATGATATTAAGTTTAATAACAATGAAGCAGAAGTTATATCAATGCTTCAAGGAGAGTGGACTCTAGGCGAGATAGCCGATGGATATCGAAATGAAAGGCTAATTACTTTTGAAAATAATGAAATAATTGATGGCAATAAAAAAATTAAATATGAAACAATGTGGAATATCATCTTTCTCTCTTATCTCCCTGCTAACAAGTATAAAAGATATTGCGGTCTAATTACTGGAAAAACTTCTATTGCTGGTGATATTACTGGGTATGCCGGTGCTCTATTCCACACATATGGAAGGTGGTATGCTGTTAAACGACAAAAGTCAGTTGCAAATTAAGATTGATTACGGGACTGTTCGCCGGCATGTCACAAGTAGGAGTAATGGATTGTATAGCCGAGTACATTGACAAACGGTCAATAATGGATTCCTCTTTTGAAAGTTCATCTATCTTTTATTTATAAAAGGAGAAAGAGATGATCGACTACGATAACTTCTGCAAAAAATGCCGTCACTATGAATTTGACCTCTATAAAGGGATTTTATGTGGTATAACACATAAAAAACCAGCGTTTGAAGGAAATTGTGGCAATTTTGCCCTAGACCCGAAAAAAGAAAAAGAACTATCCAATGAGAGCAGGTTAAAAACTTATTCAACAGCAACTGCGGAAGAAGGGATGACTCCTGGAGAATGGATTGGAGCATTTTTATGTACACCTTATGGTTTAATTAAATATTTTGATTGGAAAGACCAATATCCACTAAAATCAAAGCAAGTTTGTATTCTGTATTTAATTTTGTTAGCAATAAACGTTTTATTGACGTTCGCCAGAATTGCTACGGAAACTTCTGGTTATTGATACATGGAAATTTGGTTAAAAAAATTCTTCAGTCAAAAAAGTGGGTATAAATTTACTGTGTGCCATCGTATCCCGGAACGATCATTTTTCTTTCGAGGCAAACAATTTCCTCTATGCTCCAGATGCACCGGCATAGTTTTGGGTTACTGGTTATATCCATTTTTTATATTTAATTTAATCAGGCTGCCTTTGCTTATTTTAATATTATTGCATCTTCCATTATTTCTTGATGGCATCACTCAAATATTTTGCAGCCGTGAAAGCACAAATTCTCTGAGATTTATTACGGGATTTTTCGCAGGAATGTCACAAGTAGGAATAATGGATTTTTCAGCAGAATACCTTGCAAAATTGATACATAGCATGATATTCTTTTAAATGCCTATCTATTTCAAACTTATTTTTCACAAGAGGAAGAAAACATGCAAGAAAAACCAACAAAATCAGATGAGGAGAAAGTACCCCTTTCCTCCATGGACAAACCGGAAAAATTTACAGGTTACGTAGCTTATGACTCTGCAAATGGATATTTTCTTGGAAAACTGGATAGTATAAATAAAGAGAGCGGAAGCTGTACGATTATAGGGGATTTTGGCAGGATAATAAGCCTGGACATAAGTCAGGTTTTGATTAAAGCGGAAAAAACCATTAAGAAGCAGATTCCTGGAAACATTATATATCCTGCTGAAAAGTCAGGAAATGATAATAAAGTAAGCATTAAAAACATAGACTTTCAAGAGCCTGTGAAGCTTGATGATTTTGCTAAATCTTTTTACTTCTCTTTGATTCCGACTTTATTTGTGTTTCTTTTTAGACTCTCATTTTTTGAGGGTTTTTTAACGACTTATAGGGTATTGGAGCAGCTAAACTATACTTTTTTATTTACAACGTTACCTTTTATGTTCATTTTGTTTATCGTATATAAGACAAAGAACATCAAGAGCGCCAGACTAACGGATCAAAAGCCAGCTTTTGCAGGAATTTATCGCGATTTTTCTCCGAATCTGGAAAAGGATAAAGAATTACCACAGGGAAATAAGTCAGAATCTTTCGTTGACCCTGAACTAAGAGGCATCGGGGGGTGGCTGGTTCTGCCGGCAATCGGTTTAATCGTAATGCCCATTGTTGGGTTTGGGGCACTAATCATGTCTTTTTCTTTATTTCCGGAGGTTGTAGCTGCTGGTTACGGTGACATGTATGCGATGGAGCTTGTTGCAAACGCAGGCTTATTAGTTTTTGCAATATATGCTGCAACTTGGTTTTTTAAGAAGAAAAGCAACGCACCATCTGTTATTATAAGATTTCTTTGGTTCAGCATAGGTTTATCTATTCTGCTTCTTATTATTGAAATATTGGCGAAGGCTGATGAATTCGCTGCCGAAACAGCATTGCAGCTTTTTCGTGACATTATTGCTGCAGTCATTTGGATTCCTTACTTCAGTGTGTCAAAGCGCGTCAAAGCTACATTTGTAAACTAAAACACAATTGTTTTTACTAAATTATTTTGATTTACCTATACTCATGAAATTTAGAATACTCTTATTTAGATCCCAGATTCTGTGTTAATTTTAGATAAAGAGAGTTTGAATGAATAAATGGATTAATGAGACAAAATTCAACAAAAATATTATGTGCTATTAATCATTATTGTTAGTTGAGAATTGAGTAACACTTGTAAATAGGCGTACTTCTCTATCATATTTTTTAAAGTTACAGTGAAACAAGTTTTGAAGTCAAAGAACAATCGGGACAATCTAAAACGCCCAAACACGTTGCATTAAGAACTTAAATCGCCGCGGACTAATCGTGGTTAATGCAAGTTTATACACTTTCTTACGAGCGTGGACAACATAATATCCGATTGCCGTAAATAAAATAAATCGTAACCGACGCAAGCGATATTTTACCATTTGACGCCGAAAAGCAACACAACGCAGGATGCCGATAATGGTAAAACTCAGATAACTGATCCAGAATAAGGCTTTGGTCACTGCAAAATCCTGGCTGACCATTTTACCGAGGGCATATTGATTCTTTAATTCTTCAATGCTTTTTTCACAACGCCCCCGTTTGTTGTAATGATTAACAACTACATGGGGCTGATGTTCTTTGTTACTAATGATCACCCGATA
>WJKD01000804.1 GCA_014729315.1 Promethearchaeota archaeon
CCGATGGCAAGTCGGTGATGACATAACTTTTGAAGACATCGGTGGACTAGATGAAGAAGTAGAAGGGTAAGGGAAGCCGTAGAATTACCGATAAATTACCCCAAATTATTTGAATATATGAAGTTGAAACCTCCCAGAGGAATCCTTTTAAGAGGACCTCCAGGAACGGGTAAAACGCTCATCGCAAAAGCCGAAGCTACTATGGCGGGTCTATACCCCGTGACTATAGACGGCGCTAGCATAATGTCAAAATTTTACGGGGAATCGGAAAAACGATTGCGTGATAAATTTCTAGAAGCCATAGAAAATACCCCTTCATTGATCATTATAGACGAATTAGACGCGCTAGCTCCCAAGAGAAGTGAACACGGAGGTAGAGCAGAGATTCGTGTCGTAGCCCAGTTGTTAACCCTTATGGATGGCATACACAAGTCTGATGACGATGTAATTGTCTTGGGAACGACAAATAGGGTCAATGCCATCGATCCCGCACTTAGAAGGCCTGGAAGGTTCGAAATTGAAATTGAGATTGGCGTTCCGAACGAAGAAGGACGACGAAAAATTCTCGACATTCACTTACGGGAGACGCCGATGGCAGACGTGAATATAAAGGAGATTGCAAGAGAAACGCACGGATATGTGGGGGCTGATTTGGCTGGACTGATAAGTAGAGCAAAGTATAAAGCAATACGGGAAGTCGTTCCCGACATAGATGAAAAGATAGAGATTACACCCGAATTACTTCAAGTATTAAATCTAAAACAGACACACTTGGAACACGGGATTACAGAAACACAACCATCGGCGATGCGAGAAATACTCGCCGAAGTTCCGAAAGTAAGATGGAATGAAATTGGTGGATTAAGCGAAGAAGTTTCAAAGATCAAGGAAGTGATCATCTCGCCCTTAACCAAAGGAGAGAAATTTGATGAAATGGGCGTTAAACCACCGTCTGGAATCCTATTATACGGACCTCCAGGTTGTGGAAAAACGCTCATTGCGAAAGCTGTCGCAACGGAAAGTAAAGCCAACTTCATTTCCATTAAGGGACCAGAATTACGATCCAAATGGGTGGGAGAGTCAGAAAAGGGCATCAGAATGATATTTGCAAAGGCGATACAAGTCGCCCCTTGCGTTATTTACTTCGATGAGTGCGAATCCATCGGACGATCGAGAGGAACGATAACCAATGACTCTGGTGTAGGAGAAAATATGCTTTCCCAACTCCTTACCGAAATGGACGGATTAGAAGGGAGAGAAAACATCGTGGTCATTATGGCTACGAATCGACCAGACATTCTAGATCACGCATTGATGCGTCGGGGAAGATTGGACAGACACATCTACATCGGACATCCGAGCACGGATAAGGAAAAAAGGAAAATCTTCGACATTCACACCAAACCGATGAAGATTGCCGATGATATAAAGGTGGATCGGTTAATCTCGATGATGGAGAACTTTTCGGGATCGGACATCTATTCGATATGTCAAGAAGCTGGAATGTTAGCCATAAAGAACGACGACGAAATAATCCGAATGAAACATTTCGAAGAAATATTGAAGGACACGAAGGGCAGCATCACGCCACAAATGATACAATATTACACCAAGATACGGGAAATCCTAACATCCAAGAAGATGCGCATCGACGATTCGGAATGGGCAAAAAAATATATATAACTTTTTTCCATTTTCTTTTTATGTAAAATATCCTATTACTAGTATGTCAAATAAAGATTCTTATGAAGGTTTCATAGCAACTTACTCCACTGAGATAAAATTCTTCCTTTCCTACATCTTTTAACGAACAGATTGAAGTCTCCCCGTCCTCTTCCTCGCCAAATAAAACTGCCGTCTTGTCATAATCTGTTGAGAGAATTTTAAAACCGCAAGGACCTTCTAAATCTTTAAGATCCAAATAACTGGCCTCAGAACTATTTAGGCGAAAGATTAATTCTGGATTAATTAATTGTGGGGATAAGGTTGTTGGTCTTATTTCTCTGTCAAAGGTTTCAATAACTTCCGAAACAAATTGAGATCTTTCTCCATAACCTCTTCTCGGACCTGGTGGAGGGCGCCTTCTCTCATAATATGAAACCATTTCTTGGGTAAGTGGAAGTTTAAACTCTTCAAAATTATGTCTTTCGCTCATTTTGCTCATTTCTAAGAAATGATGTTTTATATTTATTTTTTACCTTCTGATTTTTTATCTCATTAATAAGATCTGTTTTAGTTAACTCGCTTTCTTCAATAACTGATTTCTTTATTGATCTTGTGCATATTTGTTCTATATCTGCCCCCGACATTTGAGATGTTCGCTCCGATAAGTCTTCATAATCAATATCTTTATGGGGGTATTTATTTAGGAAAAGCTTAAACATCTCGATGCGATCTTCAGTATTAGGGAGATCAAAAAATATCATCTCATCAAACCTCCTCCAAATTGCAGGATCCAAACTAATATGAAAGTTTGTTGCACAGATTATTATAGCATTTCCTTCATAATTATCAAGCTGCTGTAGAAAGCTGTTAATTACCCTCTTCATCTCGCCATTATCGTTCATATCTTGTCTTGTTTTCCCAATTACATCAAACTCATCAAAAAATAAGATCCAATCTCCATCAGATACGAAATCAAAGACTTGCCTTAGGTTTGCCGAAGTCTCACCTAAATATGAAGATATCAAACCATCAAACCTAACATATACAAGAGGCAAATGTAATTGGGAACTGATCAATTTGGCAGAAAGGGTCTTACCGCAACCAGGGGGACCAAAAAATAGTATTTTAGATATATTTTTTAGATTGTATATTTCTAGAACATGTCTTTTATTATACTGATTGATAATTTGGTTAAGATCCCTTTTTATTTTTAGAGGGACTATTAATTGTTTTGGTTCAATCGTAAAGCTTTTAATGTCAAGCAATGGAATTTCTCTTGTTGGATCCCTAGGAATGTTAAAGTTCAATAATGTTCTTGACCGATTTTTATCCTTATGTCTCCTAAATCGTTTAGGGATCATCTCGTTTAATTCATTTGCCAATGCATAATTCTTTCGTTCTCTTTCAAATTTGATTAAGTTTCTTAATGCATTATGTATCTCGTGTTCATTTTGCTTATCGAGACTCCTAAATAATTCCCTAAGAAGTTCAGCTTTTAACATACTCACCATATTTTTATTAATAATTCCTATTTAAGGTCTTGAGATTTACAATTTATTGATTTTTTGAGTGATTTACTAAAAGTCTTAAGCATACTTGAAGAGGTTCAAAACTTTGTACTTTATTATACATTTTCATATCAATTAAATTATAGTCTTTTTCCATAATTATTTTTTTGATCATTTATAAATAG
>WJKD01000805.1 GCA_014729315.1 Promethearchaeota archaeon
ATCTTAAGCTAATTTTAGAATTGTGTTAATATTTTATTAACTAATAAGAGCATTCTTTAGCAATGGAATAGGCGACTATTAAACCATATCAAATAAAGGAAATAATTTTTAATAGATTATAAGAAAAAGTTTAAGATCCCAACATAAACAACAAAAATAGCAATCAAAATAATTAGCGCGTTGTAGGGGTTGGGGATAAGTAAATGAGGTGTTTTTTTTTTATATTTCTGGTACTTCTTTTTACCAAATTTTCTAAAAAAAACATACTTTTCTAAAAAGCGAGCTTGGAGATAAAAAAGAAGCAGAAAAAGGGGAATAGAGAATAAAGCGATATAGGAATCAAAAAGGAAGCTTAGCCCCATAAAAAATAAAAACCATTTTGTTAATGACGGATGCCTGATAATACGGTAAATTCCTTTATTGATTATTATATAGCTATTATCCTCGAACTCGTTTTTAAATTTTTTTAGTTCAATCTCCAATCTGATAGCCAAACCGATAAAAATAAATCCTAGAATTAAAAACCAAATCCAAAATTCTTTAAAATAACTTTCAAATCCCAAAAAGCTTGAGCTGAGAATAGGAATTAACACAACAGAGGCAAACCATATAATATAATTTACTTTTGAGTAAATTTCCCAAGCTTTACTCTCTTTAATTTTAATTTTTAAGATCAATATCCAATTCAAAAAGAAGTTAAATATAAAAACCCCATATACGCACAAAATTATGATTATCAATACAATCAGAGGAATCAACTTGAAATCTTTCTATATATATAAAAACTATTAAATTAAATATTCAATGTTTTTTAATTCCATTAAATTTTGCATTTGATATTTTTAAGGAGAAAAGATTTAATAATCGCTCAATAACAAATTTTTTAATTTTTTATAGATTTTTTAATACATTGAATTCAGAATCGTTAAAAACTACTAATCTATGCCCGAATTAATTCCGTTTCGAAATTTTCATTATAAGGAAGGGAAAAAAAATCCAGAGAAATTAAGTCAATTGATTGCTCCTCCTTATGATGTTATCTCTGATGAAGAAATTAAGCTCTTTAAACAACATCCCGATAATATTTGTCATATCATATTACCAAATTCTTATAAAGAAGCGGGTCAAAAGCTTGACAAAATGATAAAAAAGGGAAAATTAACTACTAACGAAGATAGATGCATTTGTATTTACGGAATTGATTACGAGCGTCCAGACACGGGACAAATGATAAGCCGGTATGGATTTGTTGGTTTATTAAGGTTAGTTGAGATCTTTCCAGCGAACGATGGGGTTATACCTCACGAAAGCGTATTTAAAAAGTTTTTAAAAGATCGGCTTGAGTTAATTAAAGAAACGGACGGGAATTTTTCCCCAATTTTCACAATTTATAACGGAAATGGTTCTGCGGAAAAGATATTTAAAAAATATATTAATAAAGAGCCCTCAATTCAAGCAAAAGACCGAGATGGTTTTGTACATAAAATCTGGGAAGTATGGAAGGAAAAACACATTCAAGCGATTCAAAACATTGTAAAAAACAATTCAATAATCATTGCCGACGGCCACCATAGATATATTACAAGTCTTAGACATAGTAAAAATGGAGGGTGTAAATATATCATGGCATTATTTATAGATTTTAACGACCCAGGACTCATCATTTACACAAGTCATCGGCAAATTCATAAAATGCCTATTAAAACCATTAAAGAACTTGAAAACGAGCTAAAAGAATTTTTTCAACTAAAAGAATTAAGCAATATAGAGGAACTCAAGAATTTAATGGAGAAAAACAAGGATAAACATGTATTTGGATGCTATTTTGACAATAAATATCTTTTTTGTCAATTGAATAAAGATGCCAATCCAGAGAGATATGTGAATGGAAACCATTCTGACGAGTGGAAAAAATTAAATGTACCTATACTCCATCAATTTCTTCTAAAAAAGTGTTTAAACATAAATAAAGAAAACATTTCATTTATCAAAGATATTAATAAGGGAATTGAAAATGTAGATAATGGTAAGATAGATGCTCTTTTCATAATAAATCCAACAACCCTAGAAGAGGTCCACAAAATAACGCATTTAGGGGAAATTATGCCCCAAAAATCAACTTATTTTTATCCAAAACCATTATCGGGTCTTATTATCCACAAACATACCGAAGAGATAGAATAAATTCTTTAGGTTTTATTCTTCAAAAATATAAGGTTTAAATCTAATTCTTAAATGGCAAGAAAAAAATTCCAAAAAGTATGTTTCTTCAATGTTAATAAGAAAAGTTGAATATGATTTGAAAAATTAATTACTTCATTTATTGAGAGAGAAAATTTCGTTTCTAATCACATTTTCAATTGAATTGGAACTATAAATTAATCCTTGCGTTTAGATAATAATTGTAAGTCAAAATGAATTAGTATGACAACTTAAAATAGTTTTAAGAATTCGGTTTTTTTTTTATACTTACCCTCATTCTCTTGATGAAAACAAATATAAAAAGAGCTTATAAATTGATTGAAACAGAAGATCTTTCCAAAGAAATTAATGATAATAAAAAAATTGAGATTCTTAGAAAAAATTGGATGTCTCACGATGCTAGAGCACAAATGGCCGTTGTTCAAGAATTTGGATGGGAGATGGGTAATAAGATCAATAAAAATGTTATGCGAGACATCGGTCGAACGATGATGTATAGATTTATGAATGCTGTTGGAGTAAAAAAAGTACATAATATCTCGGATTTTCTAACAATATGTATGTCGGCAATGAAGTTTTATTATCCTCCTCCTCATATGAACTATGAGTTTGATATCATTTCTAAAAATGAAGTTTTAGGGACTGTTAAGCAATGTGCTGCGATCCAACAAGTTAAAAAGCTCGGCGTTACTAATTCTTATGAATGTGGTTGTTTTGCAATGCGTTTTGGTTGGTATAAAGCATTAGGAATCAAGGCTAATGAAAATTGTTTATCTTGCATTAAGGATGGAGATTCTAATTGTAAAATTTCTATTAAAATAAAAAAATGGTAAATAAAACTCTTTTTTTCTCACTTTTTTTTAGAAATATAGACACATTCTTCAGATTAAATCTAAAAATAAGAAAGTATTCTATAGAATCTTGTGTCTGAGAGAATAAATTTTTAATAAGAGATAATTTTAATTTTTACCACTTCTGAGAAGTCGTGGAGATACTAATTTTTTGATTAGATCGAATCTGAAGTAGACTAATTAAAGTTAAAGTAAGAAGAATAAAAAACAAAAAAAATAAATTTATTTAATTAAATATTATTCGTATTTTGATTGAAATTCTTTAAGTTTACCTACTACTTCGTCCTTGAATCCGCCGACTATTATTTTATCTCCATATCCTTTTAATTCTTTAGCGTATTGCATTAATTTATGGAGTACTGGTCCCGGAGGAAAAGAATCTCTTTTACTTTCAAGCAAGTCTCCAAGCTCTCCTCCATTCATGCCTTGATCAATTTGTTTGAAGATATCAATAAAGAGCTCGTGGACTTTAGCTTGTTTAGAAGTACTAATATTTGTCACTTCAGCGTCGATCCCTTTAGAGGAAGAAGGTGCAGGCTCACCAGCCGATGGTTTACCCTCTCGTCCTTTCACAATAACTTGAGGTTCTGATCGTGGATAATCTCCGCTTCCTGAACAACTATATTTAATATTTATCGTTTCGTTTCCAGGAAGTTCCTCGATTTTTACTTCCATCTCAGATTCTTCTCCTTGTTGTACAACCTCATAAGGAAGATCAAAGTTAGTCTCGGTTAAAGTGAAACCAGCAGGTATCTTATCCTTTACAACTATATTCTCCAGTTCTACGTCTCCTTTATTCTGTATACGAACGGTAATGCTAAACTCTCCTTCTGATAATCCGGGTTTAACAGCTTTGAGTGTTTTAAGTTTTCTTTGCACATATTTGATTCTTAATACTGGTTCTTCGGGAGGGCTAATGATAAATTCTTTTCCCTTAACTGGAACATTCGCTTTAATTTGAACCGGTGTATTGTATCGTACCTCTGGTTTCGGATTCTTAGCCAACAAAGGATAGCTTACTAATACCTCTGAACTAGGTGGAATTTGTTTCGAAAGATCCTTCAACTTAATGGTGATTGTATGTTTAGTGTCGGGACTCTGATCAGCAGGATCAATATCAATAACATCAATAAATTCAGCTCTTTCGTGAATCGGAATCTTTCCTTCTGGATTATTAACTTCTATTTTAATATCTTTCATAGTCGGTGGGACAAAATCCTTTGGAATCTCATCAATAACCTCAAGACTATCAAATGTTGAGGTTCCTTTATTTGGGATGGTGTTGGTAATATTCATATCTGTATTAGCGTATGCCGCAACTTCTGGAGGGTCAATGGTTTTATGTACTTCAGCGCTAAGAACATGATATACAGTTGGTTCTTTATCGATTCTGCCGATGATTCTTTTAATTACTCCGAATAGCGGAGTAAATTCAATTTCGGACTCCAATTCCGGAACATCTTGCGAGTCCACGCGAAAATCTTTGTCCCAGGATGCATCTGGACTTAATTCGATGTTTGGCTCCTCTGAAACGATGTTTTCTGATCCAGTAGTTATTTTATGATTGATCTTTACGGTTTCAAGTCTCACATTAAATTCAGAATCGTTTATGAATTCTACATTACAATCCCATGTCGCGGGACTCGAACCTTCTTCTCGGGTAACACCGCTCATCGAGTCGGTCTCCCCTCGAACCACAGGCTTAATCATTGTTAAATTAGCGTTTTCGATTATATAATCAATACTTAAAGAACCCAGCGAAATATCCTTCCTTTCTTTTGCAACAACGGTGAAAAATATTTCAATAGTCGCTGTTTCTTTAGCTGCAAGACCAGTGATTTTCCAAACCAAAACTCTTTTTCCTTCAACATTACTTATTTCTGCACTCCCAAAATTTGGAGACTTAATTTCAATCTCCTGAAAGATTTCGGGCATCTCTCTTGTTAACGTAATTTCGGTAAAAGGAAGGTCGAGTGTGTTGGTTAATTGCAATCGCAAATTGCATTTATTCGGATTTTCGTAGAGAAAAGCGTTGTTAATTGTTACCGAGATATCTCTTTCGGCGTCAAAAGTTTCCAAACATGTTAAGCGAGGAGTTTTTACATTTTGAATTTCGTAATCTTGTTTAAATTCTTGTCCTGGATTAACGGATCCAACATTCAGTACTTTCTCTAAACTAGTATTTACCACTTCGTTCAAATCGCACGTGAGATTCCATAATCTACTTTTCTGCGAAGGATTCTTTATTAAAAGCGTGCCTTTTCCTTTGATTTCCTTAATTAAATGGGCACCCGTTGCACCGATGCCATCAGGGCTTAATACCGTGTCCTCATAGTCAGTTATGTCTACTACGATTAAATTTTCTAAATCGGTCATCTATTCAAATACCTTATCTCTTGAGTTATTTATATATGTAAAATCAATTTTTTTTTTGATAAAATTATACCTTTAGCAACATTATAAAACATGTTAAATTTAAATTTTTGTTATAAA
>WJKD01000806.1 GCA_014729315.1 Promethearchaeota archaeon
ATCTTAAGATTTAGCGTTTTAAAAATAATCGGTACCTCGATTTTCTTCTTTTTATTAGCGTTAACTGGGTCGATCTTTTTTACCATACTCGGATTTGCATGGCTTATGTTTTTTAACGGGTATTCGATCTTCATGTTTCCTTTATTACACCTATCAATTGACCAGGACGAAACAATTCACAAAACGCGTAGAGAAGGAATGTTTTTTGGAATTCAAGCCCTCTTTAACAAACCTGCGGTAAGCGTCGGCCCAATCATCGCTACTGTAATTCTTGTTAGCTTTGGATTTATTCAAGGTTCTGAAACGCAACCAGAATCAGCTTTATTTGGGATTGCATTACTTTTTCTGGTTTATCCCGTAATCATGACAGCGATAAGTGTGATATTTATATATTTTTATCCTCTATCGGACGAAGTTTTAAAAGAAATTCAGATAAAACTTGAAAAAATTCATAAGGAAAAGTTGGAAGTTTCAAAAAAATCATGAATTGAGATAATTGGTTTTATTACATTCTCTTCTAATAAATTCTAGACAAAAATAAAAGTTCCTTTGAATGAAGGACCTTATTTTCTTAATCTTCGAGGATAGCACGCAAAAAGCTTATCAAACATCGTTCGATGCTCTGCTAAAATCTCTTCAGGAATGCTAAGTGGTTCTCCAACTTGGAGTGAGCCCCAATACACTTTAGCCATCTTTTCAAGGATAACAGCAAATCTTACAGCATGATCAACAGATTTTCCGCATATTACTGCTCCGTGATTAGCTAAGATTGCGGCGTTTTGACGACCCAACGCCTTAATCGCAACAGACCCCATTTCTTGTGTATGAGCTTCAGTTATATCAGTACAGTTAATTTCTCCACCGAGAAATATTACTTGTTGTTCCATCATTATAGGTAGATTCTTTCTCAATACTGAAAGGATCGTTACATAAGTTGAATGGTTGTGAATAACGCATCCGGCTTTTCGCCTGTCCCGATAAACCGCTAAATGCATTTTAACTTCGGTTGACGGGATGGCGTTTGAGTCAAGAACATTTCCGTCCAAATCCATGTGGACTATTTTTTCTGGAGTCAAATCCATATAATTTGTAGAGGTGGGAGTTGATAAAATTTCGTTTTTATTGATCCTAACGCTTACATTACCTTCTCCGTTTTCCACAAGACCCTTCTTATAAATCTCTTGGGCTGCTCTGACTACATCCTTACGCAGACTTTGAATTTTATCGGTAGACATAAGTTTTGAAATATTTAAATCTTAATGAATTTTGGTATAGAAATAATATAATGAAGAATTAATTATTCGCAAATTCCTTTTTCTTCGCTATGCGTAGCGAAAGTTTTTTCAAAGTCTTCGTAAAATCGTGAACATGAGGTTGGCGCAACATCGTAAATGTTATCATAGTTTTTAGCGCCTGTATAGATGAAAGCGAGCTTTTCGACTAATTCAGCCATTTTTATTGCATCCTCAGTATTTCTACCACACACAAGAACCCCGTGATTTGCCATCAGTGTACCATTTTTTGTGAAGAGAGCTTTAATTGCGTTTTTGCTAAATTCATCGCTATGGGCAACAGCAAAATCTGAAACATTTACAGATCCTCCCAAAAAAATTACTTGTTCTTCTAATAAGATTGGTATTGGTATTCTTGCAACGGACATCATTGTAGCATAAGATGAATGAGTGTGAATCACGCATTTTGCTCGAGGACGAGATTTATAGACCTCTACGTGCAATTTAAATTCCGAAGAGGGTTTTTTTCCCTTAATTATCAATCCGTCAAAAGTGATATGAGATAAGTCCTCAGTTTTAAGGTTATAATATTTATTATAAGTAGGGGTGACGATGAGTTCCTTTTTGTTTGGGATTCGCACGCTCATATTACCTTCACCCGCTTGAACGAGTCCTTTTTCGTATATCCTTTTCGCGCATTTATGTAAAGCTGACCTCAGTTGGTCCTCTATTTGAACTTTCATTTTTTAGACCTCATAATTCTCAAATTAATAATTCTATTTAGTCGTGCTTTTTATAAGTTAAAAGATTCTTTTAACAACTGCAGAACTTTAATCAACAATCTACGATCATTTATTGATAAATATGAATCGGATTATCTTTCATTGCGATCTTGACTGTTTTTTTGCTTCTGTGGAAACGAGAGACGAGCCCGATTATAGAGGTAAGCCCGTAATAATTGGGGCAGACCCTAAACGTGGAAATGGAAGAGGGGTTGTTTCCACATGCAATTATGAAGCTCGAAGGTATGGTTTACATTCAGCAATGCCGATTTCTCAGGCGTTCGCGAGGTGTCCACAAGGAATTTATTTAAAACCAAATAGAAAAAAGTATACGGAAGCATCAAAGCAGGTTATGGAGATTCTAGAGGGATACAGCGAAGATTTTCAAAAAGTAGGCGTTGATGAAGCGTATTTGGAATTAACCGATACTGTCGAAAATTACGACGAGGCCCAAAAAACAGCTAAAAGAATACAAAAAGAAATATATGAAAAAGTAGGAATCACTATTTCCATAGGAATAGCTCCGACTAAATCTTTAGCTAAAATAGCATCGGACGAGAAAAAACCAAATGGAATAACAGTTGTTAAAGAGTCAGGAATAGTGGATTTTTTAACGGAGATGGAACTTACCCGAATACCTGGTATTGGGAGAAAATCTAAAGTTTATTATAATAAAAAAGGATTCTTTAAAATCGGAGATATAATTAACACTCCTTTACCAAAATTTAAAGCTTTATTTGGTAGAAATGGTATCTGGATTTGGAAAATTGCCCATGGCATAGACAAGCGTAAAGTTAGAGATTTTCATAAAGGACGAAAATCAGTCAGTGCAGAAAGAACCTTTCACCAGAACACAAAAGATTTTAGTGAGATTTTAAGTAAATTAGAAGAAATTAACGAAAAAATACATAAAATAGTTGGCAAACATCACATATCTTATAGGACTATAACTCTAAAGATACGCTTAGCAGGCTACGAGACCTATACTCGTTCAAAATCGTACGATTTTCCCTTTCAAAACAAGCATATAGTGTTAAAGACCGTATTAGAGTTGTACAAAGAGTTTGAAAATAATAGGAAAAAGATTAGATTATTGGGTATTAGATTATCTAATTTCAATTGGAATTTAAAAGTAAAACAAACGAGTATCTTAAATTACGCGTCGATCTGAATAAATATTTTATTCGTAACATGTAATAGATTTTTTAAATGAGAATCAATATCGAACTTATGGTGAAAATTTCATTCAACATGAATAGAGAAATACTTATCTCTAATGATATGGGCAACTTCTTCGTGGAGGTATTTATTCGTCGTTATTATCCCCGGAGCTCTTAAAATACATTTTTCGCCTTCATATTGTAAAAGTTCCTCGTCTAAATCAGTAACCATTCCACCCGCCTCTCTAACTAGAAGATCACCAGGGCCAAAGTCCCAAGAGGGGGCCTCATAGCCCATAATTGGTTTAATATATAAATCATAAGATCCATCGGCAATGAGACAAAATTTTGCCATACTATCTAATTTAATTCGATTCGATTTATCTATATTGACATCATCAGCGAATTGAGAGACCCAAGGTAAATCGTAATGAAGAGATTGACATAAACTTGCTTTACTTAAATCGCTCTTATTACTGACTTTTATCTTTTCAAAATTATTACCTCCGTAAGAGGCTTTTGCACCTTGAGTTTTTTCAGCAATAAAAATAACGTGAGATTGACTTTTGTAATTAGGAATTCCGATAACGGCTATCTCGAATTCATTTTTATTCATCAACCCTAAACCAATTGCATAAGATAAGCTTTTTTGATAACCTGGCGTGCCATCAATAGGATCCACTGTCCATTTTCTTGTTGACGATTTACCGCAATAAATAAAGGTTTCTTCGTAATCTTTTAATTGACTTATACCCAAATCATCGAAACAACGAGAAATTGATTTTTTGGCTTTTTTATCTAATAATTTAAGCTCTTTTTCTTCCGCAAGTACCTCGTCATCCTCAAATTCATTTCTCAGCATCGAGTTTAAATACAATTGGGAGGCAAAATCAGCCGTAGTTACTTTTGATTTGTCTTTTTTAGTATATATTCTAAAGCCGCGTTTTTGAAACCATTCTGTAATATTAATGGCTTCTTTGACGATTTTAACCGCAAAATATAGTTCGTCTTGGTATTCGGTCATGATTATCTATTTTATTAAAAATTTCACATAATTAATATTTTTATTACTACTTTTTTCCTTTAACTAATAAATCGAAACATACATATTTTAATCTATTTTAAATCTCTATTTCTTTCATATGTCATCTCTTTTAAATCGAGTAAGACATATACCAAAAAATTTTCGTTGAGCTGCGATTGACCCGGTTGAATGGTTATCGTATTATTAATATGATGGACCCAATTTTTTGATAAATCAGGTGATTCGTGGATATGGCCGTGTAGCGTAAATAGAGGTTGATGTTTCGCAATAAAATCGTAAACAGCCTTAGAACCAACCCTTTGTCCATCTTGACATATATCCAGTCCACAACCCGAAGGCGGCATATGTAACACATAGACCGATTTTTCCATGTCTTTGGGTTTTGGAAGCGTCTCCAATTCGTCTTTAAGAGTAGGAAGTGTTTTTGCGTAAGAGAACCAATCTTTTATTTTCTTCCATCCATTTTCGGAGGAATAAACCGCCTTTCCATATTGGGCTTGGAATTTGTAATCCTCAGTATCAATTCGGCATCGGTCTTTTAAACGAAAAGGATAATCCAACACCCAGTTCATCCCAATAAACTCAAAATTTTTTAATTTAACTTTCTTCTGGGCTAAATTGTAGACATACGGATATTTTTTGCATATTTCTCCAAAAAGATCGTCGAATATCATCAAATCATCGTTTCCGGGATATCCTAAGTGATATATCTTTTTTTCGTTTAAATTGGAAAAATAATCGTTAAGAAATGTTTTGATGAACTCGTCCTGCTTAAATAGCGTAGGAGTAACAGTAAACATGTCTCCTCCATTAATAATAGCTTTAACCTTTAAAGATTCCGCAAGTTCGATTGATCTCTTGTATTTCCATTTACTTCCGTGTAAATCTGTTATATATAAAATCTTCATTGTTGATAGCAAAAAATTACGAAAATCATTTTAATTTTATAGTTTATAAAAAGAAACTATAACA
>WJKD01000807.1 GCA_014729315.1 Promethearchaeota archaeon
ATGCCATATATTGCAAATAGAAGCAGTGAAGTAAAAAAATTATCATTTTCCAGTATTGATTATGAAGATGAAAAAAAGATTCGTGACTCCTTTAACAAGCTTTCAGCTAAAGAACGTAGAGATTCTTCAAATCCAGTGAGACCAGATTATGATATAATCAGAATGTTTGCAAATCTGGATGGTTATCGTAAATCATTTTATAATTGTCGAGAATGGAAAACTCATTTTCCCCAATTTCTAAATTTGATTTTTAATTATTATTCAAATATTGATGGTAATACTTCTTATAATGCAAAGATAGTTCATGATTATGTAAAAAATAATAAAATCAATATTAGCAAAATTAATGCTCTTCAGGATATTAATCCTGATAAGGGGAAAGGGGCAAATCAGGCGAAAGCTGACGGTATTACTCCGAAAGGGCAATCTGAATTTTGGTTGCGTCAGCTTATTCGTTTTACTGGAACATGGCAAATTTTTATTTCAAGATACTTTGACAAAGATATTAAGACTTATGCGTTGGTTCCAAACAGAATTACAATAGCAAACATCAATACGGTATTTAATAGATTCAAACCGCTAATAAGAGGTAGTGATTCCATAAAAACAGATATATTATTAATTCAATTATTGACAAAGGAGTTGATTCGTAGAGATGTTGAATATGAAGATAAATTCCTAACTTTCATCTCTCCAAAAGATAAAATTTCTGGATTTCAAATGGCCTATTACAAAAATTTAGGTCAACGTCCTGCTGTAACGAACATTGGTTTTTTAGGTATACCCGAATTTATAAAATTTAATACTAAAGAACAGGGAAATATTTGGATTGGATTTTTGAATGAGCATCAATTAATCATTTCTAAAGTTGATGAAAATAATTCCTCGAATGTTGGTATGTTACAGAATTATAGGCAATTTATATCTGCGAATGATTTTGCAGCTTTTTTTAATTTTTGTTATGACTACGGAGCTTTCCTAGTTGAGTCAATTTCAGATAAGAAATATTATATTAAACCTTTTTCAATAAATTTTATGGAGGTGCTAATGCAAACCAATTCAAGTTATTTAGAAATCCTAAAGAATCCTGGATTTCAAGCTGTTGCTGCTGCAATTCGCAACAGCACAATTATACCCATAATTCATAAAAACAAAAAGGATGTTGTTTTTGGCTTAAGTCAAAAATTCAAAATAGCTTCTCGTGATAAAAATTCACTTGTGGCTGAAGTATCAGAATTCATTCAACAATATAACGAGGCTATTATGCTGAAGGATTATCACAAAAAACAACATTCAAAATATGTTACAACGGAAGAATTGCAGGAGTTTTTTAAATTATTGGATAGTAATCATTCATCGAAAACAATTGCTGGGATGTTAGTGGCTTATGGTTATGCAAAAAATCCAGCTAAAGCAACAGAAAATGAGGAGGTAAATCATGAAGAAAATTAGTTCAATCTCAATTAACGGTCGAATAACTTTAGATATGCATTCTCTAAATAATGAGGGTAATGAAGGGAATCAAGTTCTTACCCGACAAGTAACAATTATCGATCAGCATGGTAAACCTGCAACCGTAACCGCAGTTAGTGGTGATATGCTTAAACACATTATGTGTGAACATTTTTGGAAAATTTCTAAAGAAGGGAAAATTAGTTTATCCGACACATCACAGGTATTTAATGCAAATAGAATAATCAGTAAAGATTTAAAAAATGTATCAAAGGAAGATTTAAAAAAGCAAGATATAGCAACAAATGCTGTTATTCAGACCTGTGCTATGTCCGATATTGCAGGTGCAATGATAACTGATATCGGTAATTTTGCCCGTAAATCAGTGGCAGAATTTGGTTGGCTTATAGCAAAACCAGAGGCAAATGAAACGGAAAATTATTTTCACGCCAAATATGTTCCGAATGCTTCGGATCAAGAAACTGATGCCTCAAATGTTGGGCAAAACATTTTTCACCGTCCAGCAAACTCTGGTATTTATGCTTTTGTTGGTAATTTAGAAATTCTTCGTTTAGGTTATAATGATATTTCAAAATCATATGCTATCGATGATCAAGAAAGAAAAAATCGTTATGTTG
>WJKD01000808.1 GCA_014729315.1 Promethearchaeota archaeon
GAACTGACCCAATCGTGACCCATATTATCTCATTTCCAAATTTTAGTTTTTAATTAAATTATTTATCTTTTTAATTCCTTCCCATCCGTCTTTAGAAAAATCATCCGCTCCTATCATATCACAAGATTCTTTTGAGAGGATTCCTCCACCTACTATAACTTTAAATTTATTATTCTCTTTCTTAAGCAAATTGACCGTCTCTTGCATTTTAGAGATGCTCATTGTCATTAGACCACTTATACCTATAAGATCAGGCTTGAATTCTTTAGCTTTTTGAAGAAATTTTTCAGGCGGAACATCCGATCCTAAATCCACTATTTCGTATCCTTGTCCGTGTAATAGAGATACTATTAGACTTTTTCCTATATCGTGTATATCTCCTTCAACTGTACCGATCAGAATCTTACCTTTAGATTCGATCTCTGAGTCTTCCTTTAGAACATTCTTTATAATCTCGATTGCCACATTAAGTGCTTCGCCTGTCATTAGAAGATCAGCTAAAAAATATTCTTCCTTTTCGTATAAAGCTCCTGCTTCTTCAGCACCTTTAATTATCGAGTCGTTTAAAATTTCTTTAGAATTTAATCCGACTTTAAGAGCTTCATTTAAAATTTCAGTGGTTCTCTCTGGATTTCCCTCTAAAATTGCGTTTTTTAATTTGCTTAACAATTCTTCTTTATTCATCGTAGATGACCGTAATGGAGTCATAGTATATTTAAAGGTTTACGAAGGTATTATGCTGATAACCTCGACAAACACGCTAAAAATATCTATGATTCAAATATTTATACAATTTTGTATTTGATAATTTAACTTCAATGAACTTATTTATAAATCTTCATATCTCGCCTTCACAATATAGTAATCTTAAGAAATATTTAGTGAATATATCAATATAAAGATGGAATCAATTACTAATTTTGAACCTAAATTTTTATAATTTTAAAACGTATAATAGTTCAATAACAGCAAAAAACAAAAAATAAAAAATCTAGGATTAAAAAATGAAAAATAATCTTCATGCGAAGACTTTAGTGTTAATAATTTTGTGTATTCTTTCGTTTATATTGAATATACTTTTGACCACTCTTGGACTTTTATTATACTTTACCGTATACTTGCTATCTCTAGTCTTATTTGTGGGATTTCTTGTAGCAACTATTGGGATTTTTAAATTACAAAAATATGGTTTTATTATAGCAGTTATTACTTCAGCTTTTGCGTTAGGATTATCCGTAATTTCATTAGCACTTATCGAAATGGTTTTGTATGGGTGTACTCTAGTTTTAGCTATATTAGAAATCATAAATTACGAAAGGAATTATCAACTGGGAGCAAAAGATCCGCAATATTCGCAAACAGTTAATCCTCGAGAGTCTAAAATGCCATATCAGGTACAAGATCATTCATTACAACTATCTTCGGGATCCATCCAAGGAAAAGATCCTAAATTTTGTCCCTATTGTGGAGTATCAGGTGTTGGACAATATTGCAGAGAATGCGGGAAGAGAATAGATTAATTTTAATTTTTGATTGATTCTTTAACTTTTTATTTAACTTTAGATTTAAAAAATAAGTATATCATCTAATAGTATTCACTCTTTAGAAGATTATCTTTTTATAAACCTCTCTTAAAAACCTTGCACATAAATCGATTATTAGCCCTCAAGAAGGAGAATCAGTATCCACATTAGAGCAAAACTAATAATTATCGTTAAATTTACGATAATACTTATCAATTTTTCATTATAACGGAATTCAACGGAGAAGGGAATTACTGCTAATCCCACTGGAAGTATCAACGAAATTACAATAATTATCCTCATAAGATGGGGAAAATTCTGCGGGGGCAAAAGGAAGAACAAGCTCAGACCCAAAACCAGACCAAAAGAATAACGCATGACGAGAACCTTTAATATTGTTGCCCATTCTGATTTTTCAAATCTAAAATTTAAGTAAATGCCCAATAATAAAAGCGAAAGGGCAGTATTCGCTCTATAAAACACATCTAATAGATCACCAACGAACATAGGAATTGAAAGACCCGAGAAATTTATGACCAGAGCTGCGATATAGCTCAATAAAGGGGCCGACCTTATAAGACGTTTTGCGATATGTTTATAATCTACGCTTTTTATTTTTTCTCCATTGGATGGTTCTCCGTTCTGTGAAAAAATTAGACCAACTACGTAACAGAAAACAAAAATCGTGAAGGCGTTTCCCGCGTCTACTAAGGCGATGTATTGAAGTCCTTCTTCTCCGTATATTCCTTCAATTAAAGGAAAGGAAAAATGAGCAACATTAAAACCTATAAGAGATATTAAGACGAGCCCTTTTTGCTTATTTGGTTGATTTCGAAAAATTATCATTCCTATTCCCGCCATAAAAAAGCCAAAACAAATATTTATTAGCGGTAATATGAGAAGGGATAATGAAAATTCGATAGAACTGGTAACTTTCAAAATTACGGCGGGGAGGGTTACATTAAAAATAATTTTAGCTACTACTTTACCGTTTTCTTCAGTAATTATGTTCAGTCTCTTAATGACATAGCCGAGAGCTATTATAGATAAGGACAAGAGAAAAATATAATTGACATCAGTCATCGTTGGGAGTCTCTTTCATGGCTTGTTCATTTTATTACTCTAAAGTTCATTATTACTTTTCTAGCTTTTCTTGAATGGTTTTTACGACATTATTTAAGTCGTTTTTTATAGATTTCGCATCAAACCTCAACACTTCCCAACCATTTTTATTTAAGAATGCGTCTCTTTCTTGACGCTCATCAGGTAGTCGACATTTTTCATGCCATATTTCTCCATCACATTCTATATTCACTTTTTGGTTCGGAAACGCAAAATCAAGATGATATTCTCTGAGACCGGCACGGATTCTAGCGTTAAATTTAAAATCCTCTTCTTCTTGATATCCCAATTTTATTAATTCTGAGCGGAGGATCTTTTCTAAATAGGAAGTCCCGACTTTTTTAACGATAACAGGATGAAAAAGAGTGTTCACTTTATCGTTATCTCGCATATCTTCGTAACGAATCTTTAAAATCTCAAATTTATCCTTATTTACTCTATATTCAAAGGGTATACTTCGGGGAGAATTAAACCTGTGCGTTTTACCCGTTTCATTGGACGTAACGATGTAAAAGCTTGACGCTTCTCTTTCAGCTTTCTTTCTCTTATTTAATTCAGTCATTCTATAGTCCAATAGATCGTCTGGATCGCGGTTTTCCAAGCAAAATTCACATCTATGAGTTTAAAAGTAATAAAGCAATCATTATTTTATAATTATTTGATTCGTGAAGAGTTCAAATTACTTTTCTTCGAATAAAGGGTACATTTTTCCTCGACAAAAATTATAAATAAAAGTCTAACTAACAATGAACTATATCAAATTTATTGTATTGAAAAGGTAAATAATGAAATGAAACCAGATATTCTTACAGACGAAAAAGTCATAATAACTGTCGCAATTACGGGAGGAATCCACGGAAAATGGGCTAATGAATGTATACCGATCACGCCTGAAGAACAAGCTCAAGATGCACTAGAATGTTACGAGGCGGGTGCAGCAATATGTCATCTTCATGTGAGAGGCGAGGATGGTCAGAACACTCCCGATATTAGCGTTTATAATAAAGCCGTTAGTCTTATCAGAGAGAGGTGTCCAATCATAACGCAAATCGGAAACGGGATTGGCGCGTGGATAGAATATGGAGTAAAGACTAGCAGCAAGGGTAAACCTTACGGTCAAGCAATTGTAATGCCCTCGTTAAAGCAACGTTTGAACTTACTTACAATTAAACCGCAGCCAGAAATGTTTACGATCAACGCCGGAACATTTGAATTTCGAACTCCTTACGGAAGCCACACTTTTGATAATCCGTTAGATTTTAACAAAAAATTTGTTAAAAAATGTAAGAAAATGGGATGCGGAATCGAGATTGAAGTATACGATTCGGGTCATATTGCCAACATAATTGAACTCGTTGACATGGGCATACTTGAACCTCCATTACATTTCAGTTTAGTTTTGGGTATCAAAGGGGGCGCTCCTGCTACGCCAAGTAATCTTTTACACTTAATAGACCAGCTTCCCGAGAAATCAACGTGGCAAGTGGTCACAGTAGGAAAGTACAATCTTAGAACAACTGTTATTGCTATGTGTATGGGAGGAAATATACGCACTGGCTTAGAAGATACTATTTATTACGAAAAAGGCGAATTAGTAAAAAGCAACGCTCAGTTAGTAGAAAGGATGGTTAGGCTTGCAAAAGAGATAGGGAGAGAACCAGCAACTGTTGATGAGGCAAAGGATCTTTTAGGTTTAAAATAGGATAAACTCAAAAATAAAAGATAAGAATTTGTTGAAATCTTTAAATTTTTAGCTTGGAATTCTCTTTTTCTTTTTTCTTCATCTTTCTTTTGAATTTTCTAAATTCACCCTTTCCACCTTGACCATCAACAAATTCAGGTAGAAAAAACTTTGCTCGGAATCTATCTAAAAAGAATCGAGAGATATACAATAACTTGGAGTCGAGTTCCTTATAAAATGGAGTGAAAAACTTTGGATCCTCGAACAAATTGAGAATTACGCTTTTACCAGCTTCTTGAATCTTTTTATAAAGAGGCATCCACTTATAACTGGAAGTAACTTCCTTTCCCGCCCCAGGAACCCATTGTATCGCTTGAATTGAGTCGATGCTCAGTAAATCGTCCAGATGAGTAATTTGATTTTCTCCGTCTAAGTGATATACAGCGTAATCCAAATTGTCTGCTTGTTTTTTAATAAAAGGAAGTGCAAATCTTTTAAACCATTTGGGATTTAACATGGCTGCGAAATCGCATTGAACGGGATAATATCGCTTGGGGCACCACAAATTCAACCAACTGTCACATCCGTCGCAGTATTTATCTATTATAGACTGCAATTTGTCGTACATTAATAGCATTTTCTCAAGTATGATTGAACATGCTGTCTCAATTAGCTCAGGTTTTCTTTTCATGGTTAAAATAATGTTTTGTGGTCCCAATAGCGAGGATAGAACGTCCAACACACCGCCATAATCAATTGAGGCAATTAAATAATCTTTTTTCCCAGCTCTTTTCGCTGCGTATTCTATGATTCTGGTGTATCTTTCGAACCACTTATTGTTTTGATTTATTTTTGTTCCCTCTAATAAAGGTATTAGCTCATCTGGAGGAATTTCTTCCAAATACCATACAGTCTTAGAAACTACTCCATATTTATCTGATCCTTCCCGGACTTCTGGTTCAACGCCAAAAATGGCAGCCGTAGATCCCGCTCCGTAATTAGGGAAAAAACTGTATATATTTTCTCCACCAGAATAAATAATCTCTGCTAAAGTCTCAAACTGATCTAAGGCTCCTTTAATGTCATCGAAATGATCAGCAAGATAAAAAGGAATAAAAAAATCAGCAACTTGACTAACGCTGGTTACATTTTTACCCGGTCGAGGATAATTATAACCTAAACAAGGACGATCAGTTAGCTCGTGATCCCACCACGCCTTCATTCGTTCTTTCGCAGCGTTCAAATCTTCTTTAAGTACTTTCAAAACCCTATTTCCAACTCCTATAAAATTAAGTTATTTTATTTTAGCTAATAACTGTTTTTTTTTTAAATTTTCATTATTTGAATTTGACATTTGAATTATTTAAGTTTTTTCAAATGTAATTAATGAAATTGAGCTTTTAATGCTCCTAACCATAGGAATTATTAAGAAAAAATGTTGACAAAACTGAGTTAAATTACCACTCAGAGAAGAATTTTTCTTTAGAATAATCTCTTTTTAAAGGTTTATCAATAAGCATCGTGTAATACCTTATCATTGCCGATTGTTCAGCCCCAGTTATGTTTTGAAGCGCATCATATAAGGTATTTCCCTTAGCAAACGCCCCGTGAGACCTAACCACGACAATAGGGTAATTTTTAAGAATTTTGGGTACTTCGCGGGCAGCATCAGTAGGTCCGGCGGGATTATCTACTTCAATAACCGGAATTTTTTTATACATATATACACCCTCAGCGTCTAAGCACGTAATATCGTCCTCAATTAGCGATAAAATTACGCAAAATGGATTATGCGCGTGGACAACCGCCATTGCATCAGTTTCCAAATATATTTGTCGATGAACATCGGTTTCTGAACTTGATAGCATTATACCAGAATCTTGATGGTATAAATCAGTTTCTATAATGTCGCTAGGTTTTAGGTAGCCTAACATTGCACCTCTTCGTTTAATATAAATTTTATTTGCGCTTCTCATCGAAATATTTCCAGAATGGGAAGTGTTATACCGATGATCGGTTAAAACTTTTCCTACAACTTTAAACTGTTCGAATGTTGCATCATCAATCATTCTTTTTCATCTCTTATCTAAGATTTTAGTATAGAATTAATTAGATCATAATCTTTTTAAGAATAATCTTTCTAAAGTATCATCCTGGGGAATACCCTCGTTATCCCAGCCTCTAACTTTATAATAATCATCTAAAAGCTTTTCGAGTGGAACCGTTCTATTTTGAGAGGAACCTTTCATCAAGGGTTCTTTGAGGAATCTCTCTGGAAGAGTGTCCTCCTTGCGTCTAAAACCTTCTCTTACATTGTAAAGTCTCTCCAAATTATATATTCTTTCACCAACCTCCAAAAGATCTGTGATCGTTAGAGATTTTCCGGTTAACGCATTAAAAAATCTTACTTGGAACTCGAGTCCTAATGCGTAACCTACGAATTTGCATACAATCAGAGAATCTTCGATCGCACTCTGATTTTGTTTGAGATACAATTGATCTGCTTTTCCCATAATCGCAAATCTATCGAAAAGCTTAGGGACGCCTAAGACTTCAAGAGCGACTAAAAATCCCGTGAGATGACAGGCTCCTCGATTACTTACTGCGTAATTTAGTGCATGACCAAAGGCACCTCTTGGATCGTAGGCAGGAAGTTCCAAGCCTTTCACTGACATTGAAATACTATTGCTTTTATAAGTTTTGCTAAGTTTTAAAGAACCTTCCGCTAATTGCGATCCTATTTTTCTCTTTGTAGCGATATTCTTTATTAAATCGCATATTATTTCTTTTTCTCCAAACTTTAAAGAGTTCTCTTCAATCATACCTTTTTCGGCGAGCTCCATTGCGCAAGAAATGGTACCCCCCGTCGATATTGTATCAAGACCGTAGCTATTGCATAAATAATTAGCGTGAGTTATAGTTTTAAGATCGTAGATTCCTATTTGAGGTCCAAGTGCCCATAGAGATTCATATTCGGGGCCTTTCCCGGACATCTCGTCAGTGTTGGTTAATCTACCACATTTTATAATGCAGTTATAACATCCTTCTGATTTTCTAAAATAACGATCTCTAAGTGTTTCGCCGCTTATTTTATCGATTAATTTTTCGTCCTGCGTAAAGGCCTCTTGATTGTTCTTAACTGGAAGCATCCCAAAGGAGTTGATGACCTTTATCAAGACCGATGTCCCGAAAAGATGCATTCCTTGAGATGTGATCGGAACCACTTTTATTTTATCAATAGCTACCTTATTAATCTTTTTTAAGTAAGCGGGATCGTAAACGGAAAATTTCTTCCTACCATTTTTTACAACAATTGCTTTGATTCCCTTCGAACCCATCACCGCTCCAACGCCACCACGGCCAAAAGCTCTGTGAGCTTGATTCATAATGGAAGAAAACCTAACTAAATTCTCTCCAGCAGGACCAATTAGCAAGGTTTGGCTATTTTTTCCCTCTAATTTATTTAATTCCTTTAACGCAATTTCAGTTTTGAGTCCCCATAGCTTCTCAGCTTCTTCAACCTCTGCTCCGTTCTTCCCATCAATTACAATATAACCTCTATTATTGTTGGATAATTTTCCTTCTATAAATAGACAATCATAACCACAGCGTTTTAAATAAGGACCCCAGAAACCTCCTGAATTAGAGCTAAAGATAGTATTAGTAAGAGGCGATCTAGTGGTTAACGAGGTTCTTCCACTAGTTGGAATATTCAAGGCTGTGAAGGGCCCGACCGCAAAGATAAGAGGATTTTTTCTGGAAAGAGGATCTAAATTCTTAGGAGCATGATCGGTAAACAATTTAACTCCTAATCCTCTTCCACCGATGTAATTTTCGATTAAATCTTCTGCTATCTCGATTTCTTTGGAATTTTCAGTAGATAAATCAATTCTCAAAATTTTTTTATTCATTCCATACATTTTTTATCCGTATTCTCTTAAGCTATGTTATTTGTATAAGGGACCAAAATTGGCGCAAGCACGAAAGTCTGCTCCTTCTAGATTAGAAGTTCCAAACGAATTCCACGAACTGGGTCTGAATATACTATCATTTTGAACATTGTGCATAGACACAGGTATCCTTAGCATTGATGCAAGCGTTATTAAGTCAGCGCCTATGTGACCGTAACAAACGGCTGCGTGATTTGCACTCCAATTGTTCATTACATCATATACGGTTTTAAACGCACCCTTTCCATTTAATCTCGGTACAAACCAAGTCGTTGGCCACGTAGGGTCAGTTCTCTCGTCTAGGATCTTGTGAACCCTTTCTGGAAGATTAACCGTCCAGCCTTCAGCCAATTGGAAAACTAATCCTAATCCCTTTACAATATTTATCCTGGACATGGTCATTGGCATACCTCCTCGCGTTAAAAAGTTTACAGAAAATCCTCCACCTCTAAAATATGCGACTGTTGCGGGATGCCAAGTGGCTGCGCCACAACATTCTTTTACCTCTTCTTCAGTTATTTCCCAAAACGGCTTTATGGCGGGATTTCTGTTGATTTCTTGTCTGCCCGTTCCGTCCAGAGCCGCAGGTCCCGAATTAATGAGATGCAAAAAACCATTCTTCGCGAATCCCGTTAATCTTTCTCCCGAAACCTTCTCTACTGCGTTTGGACTCCAATAGGTCCTGACATCAGCAAATATCTGTGCTCTGCCCGTTAATAAATGTCCAAAAAGCATTACGATACCGTTAAGCGCGTCGTTCTCGGTTGCAACAATATAAGGTTGACGAATCCCGTTCCAATCAAAAGAAGAATTGAGTATTGATTCTAAAAAGTCTCCATTCGGCATAAAGTCTGTCCAATGCCTCTGTCCTTGAAATCCCGCAACAATAGCATTGTGTCCATTCGATTCCTCTCCGTATCCAAGAGCTCTTAGTCGATTGTTTCCAACCATCAAGTCTCTTACGATCACAGCCATCTTTACGACATCTTTCCATTCTTTATCCTTTTGTTCTCGAGATTTTTGAAGCTCCTTAGGATTGAGATCCATCCCTTCCGTTAAATTATTTTTTACCCATTTTATAGCTTTCTTATATTCGTCGGGATCGTATATGTCTTCCTTAAGTCTTCTGCTTATTTCGGACATATCCACATATTCGTTTCTCATACCCAAATAATCTTGAAAATATTCTTCCATAAC
>WJKD01000809.1 GCA_014729315.1 Promethearchaeota archaeon
ACTCTGCGGTTTTGAGGTCCTTTTCTTTCAATTCTTCTTTTTCTCTGAGTTCTTTTTCGCGCTCTTCAATTGCCTTTTCTTCTAATTCTTTTTCTTTTGCATCAAGCTCTAATTTTTTCTTTTTTAGTTCTATTTCTTTTTTCTTTAATTCCAACTCTTTATCGATA
The DNA here is from genome assembly GCA_014729315.1 of Promethearchaeota archaeon. The sequence goes on from WJKD01000809.1 coordinate 168, forward strand.
ATTTTCTCTTCTTCTTTTTCAATGGTTTTGGGGGCCTCAACTTTGCTTTCTTTGCTTTTAATTTCCTCTTCCTTCTTCTTTAATTCTTTCTCTTTTTCTTCAATCTCTTTTTCCTCTAATTCTTTTTCTTTCTCCTTCAATTCCAGCTTTTTCTTTTTAATTTCTATTTCTTTCTTTTTCAATTGAAGCTCCTTATCATGTATCTCCTCTTCTTCTTTCTCTAAATCTTGCACAGTTTCTACATCCTTTTCTTTTGGAATTAATTTAGTCTCATCTTTAGCCTCAAATTTTTCTTTTTCCTTCTTTATCTTCTCTTCTTCTGTTTCTTCTTCCACTATTTCGTCGATCTTTTCAACTGAAACAATCGCTTTTAATATATCATCAACATTATTTTTTACTTGCTCATTTTCTGGATTTTGCTTTGCAAAGTCTCTTAAAAGTTTAGCTATTAGAGCAGACGATTCCTTTCCGATAGATTTTAGCGCTTGTTTAGCTTTTTGCACAACAAAGTCTTTTTCGTCATCAAGTCTTTCGCCAATGTTTTTAATTAATTCATCGCTTTCGATTTTTTTTTCTCCACCCGCTATAAATAGAAGCAGCTGAAGAATAGCTTCCCTAACATTCGGATCTTCCGCCTCGAGTAGCTCTTCGGTATAGGGTATAAATAAATCTGCTTCATTTTCACACATAGGTTTTAATAATAATAAGAAACTATAACGCAATAGATTGTCCTTTTTTGATAGGTTGCTTAGCAAAGAGGGAATATCTATTATCATATTTTCTATTAAAAACCTAATCACTGTTCTTCCCCCATGGACGCTTAATACCGTCTCTATTATATTTTCTAATCGATCTATATAATTCTCCTCAGTTGACTCGTTTAGGTAGAAGGCAATCTTCTCAACTGCTTCGTCTAATTTACCTTCTCTTATGATTTCTATAAGCCTTTCCATGAAAATGTTATCTTTATCAACTTGTTCTGTCATTTTACCCACAAAATATAAAATTCGTGATATAATCGGTACATAAAATTGAAAATCAATCGCATATCTCTAAATCTTAATGGTATGTTTTTCTCGGTCTCAATATAATTATTAGTCTCCAAATTTAAATATAGCTTTATCTCTAAATTTCTATTTCTGTTAAGTTCCATATGAACTTTTTTGGTAAATTTTGTTAAACTCTCAATATCTTCGGGAAAAATACTCCAAAAGTATTCTCTAAGGTTTGAATCTGCGTCGTTATTTGCGCTCTCTTCGATATTATTTAAAACATCTTGAGTAACATACGCGGTTAAAATTACATGTTTCTCGGGAATTATACTCACTCTAAATTCAGGAAAATGGATTTTTTTAAATAATTGACACAAACCATATAATAAATTTAAATCAGTTATATTTTCCCGATTACAATTACATATCACATATTTTTGCTCTATGTAAGTCGCGTGTATGCGATCGTCGTATTTAACTATGAAATAATTTCCATAATGATAATATTGAAAATTTTCTTTGTCTTTATTTATCCTTCTTTCAAATATTTCGTATGCTTCGTCCCAATTATCAAAAGTTATAAATTTATTGAGTTTTCTATAATCTCCATGAAAGAATATATCAAGAAAATCGATCAAGTATAAATATGCGTCGTTAGGTTTGTATACTACTGTTTTTCCCCGAAAATCCCGAAGAACGACGTTCTTATGGACGCTATAACAAAACTTTGGAAGGTCTTCTAGTTGCAGATTGTTTTTTATTCTAAGTTTTAATAAAAACCTTCTTGTGCACAGAGGTGTTAATGTACATTGTATTCGGTCAATTTGACACTCTTCAAAACAGAGCTTGTTTATTCTCTTAATCAGTAGGTCAATCAACTCTGAGTTATACTTCTCGTTACTTGCGTTTTCTAAAAAGCTTAGTACATGTTCTTCTTCTATAGGCATAGTTGGATTCTTTATGCAGAGACATAGATTGATTATCGAATATTAAATTACTATTTGTAGGAACTCTATTATTTTTTATTATTTTAAATAATTTAGTTTTAAGTTTGTAAATTGGTATAGTTAAAGTGCATAGAAAGAAAATAGAATTATCGTAAGAAAATATTTAAAAACTAAGATATCTATACCTCTCTCCTCGTCTCTTGGAATAAAACTTAAATCTAAAATTTCTAAAATTGTTTAATAGTTGTATAATTTTTTGTATTTATTTAATCTAGAACATAGTAAAAATTTCGAAAGGAAAGTAATGAAATACTTAAAAATAAAAGATTTGAAGTCGTGGAAACGAATAAGTTGCCTTATTGCCATTTTTGGAGGTTTATTTTTTCTTATAACTACGATAATAGCCATGATCATTTATCCAGGAGGATATTCTTTTACTAATTATTATTTCAGCAATTTAGGCACATCGAAAACTGTTGGGACAAGCGAACCTAATCCAATAGCAAGCGTTCTTTTTTTGTTAGCTTGCGTTATAGCTGGTCTCTCTTTGATTCCTTTTTGGGTTGCTTTGACAAGCGTTTTTTCGAGAAAACCAAGCACAAAATTTCTTAGTTATATCGGTTCTATACTAGGTATTATCTCATCTCCACTATTAATGGCAATTGGCATTTTTCCTGGTGATACAGCCCACGCAGAACATACCTTCTCTGCAAGATTTTTCTTTTTAGCATTTGCAATCACGATAATGTTGTATTCAGTCGCTATAATAATCAATGAACAATATCTAAACATTTATTCTTATTTGGGAATAATTTTTTCTATCTTTATCGTTCTTTTTCTGTTTCGAATATTTGATTTAATCAATCCATTAGTTCAAAAAATTATTGTTTACGGTTTTATGGTTTGGGTTTTAATTCAGATTACCAAGATATGGAAGCTCGACACGAGATAGCAATCCTTGATAACTTAATTTTCTCATTTTGGTTATAAATAATTGGTAAATTAAAAAAAAATTTGAATAAATTTTATTCAAATATGAATAAGTTAGCTTACTTCTTCTTGGATTTTCTCAAAAGGAGAACTCCAGAAATTATGGCGATTGATCCAACGACTAATACGCTTAGAGTTATAATTATATTCATGATATCATTTTGAATATCTGTTCCTTTGTCGTCGTCGTCATCGTCGTCAGCAAGAGTTCCAAGAGGTGTAGAAGGCGGTGTATATTCTGTAATAGCAAAAGTCGAAGCATGATCTATAGTACCTTCTAATAAACCATTTCCTAAATCAGTAAGGCTGATTTCTTCCCAAGCACCGCTTCCGCCATTCGCAGATTCGTTAAACCACCAGAATTTAATGCCGCTATATTGGCTCGTATCAATTTGAATCTTAAAGTTTAATTCATTTACGGTTTCTTCTCTAGTGTCGTTGATGCTTATATCGATAAAAAATAGGGCATCTGAAAGTGAAGTTTCGGTTGGGTTGAATGTTATGCCTATAAACGCAATTTCCACATCATATGAAAGCTCTAGGCTAATACTAATATTAAAATCCGATCTGGGAGGTAAAAACAAGGTACGAATCCCTGATGATAGAGTAGTGCAATTTTCGATTATAAATCTCCATGTTTGGGATTGGGTTGCATTAATCGTATCGTTGGCAACTACATACCATAGGTTTTCGGAATTTACTGACAATCCTGCCCATATCAGCGAAGCTATATCGCCTGAGGATATCGAATAAGCTGTGCCAATTATGCTATCATCTGAAGCGTTAAAAAAAGTCACATCAGTATTATCTAAACCATCGGGATCGGTTACAATAACGCTCAATTCGACACTTGTTCCGTTTAATAATGCGTTATGAGAGGGTAAAGGATTGCTAATTACAGATGCATTATTGCTCGAGGGATCTTGTCTAAAGATTGTTATAATCAAGATACCTATATTTCCAAGCGAATCGTTTGCGTAAAAAGTGATCGTTATATCTCCATATGGAGCGTTGTTCCAAGCGTCAAGATCACATGAGTCTCCATTAGTAAATGTAAAGTTTGTCAATGTATTTTCGATGTTGTACCATCGAGTATCGTAATTAGGATCAACAACCGTGATATTCATATCGGGAGGAAGACTTGTATATTGAAAATATTGACCATCTCCTGGCGTTATATCGTAGATTGAAGGAGCAATTATATCTTTATTTACAGTTATGTTTAAAAAGTTCCAGAAACCTACTGAATCGTTGGCATAAAACGAAATAATCACGGACCCGTTCGTCATAAGATCCCATTGAGATATATCTTGAATTTGATACTGAGTGGAATTAGTGAAAGAGTCGATTGTAAAGTTCTCGGTGAGCATATATCCATCCCAAAGCCGATACCAGACTGTATCCAGCTCGTCCGCAACTATTGTGAGCGTGAAATAGGGGGGCTCTTTTCCGTATATCTCTCCTGGCGTAATGTCAGATTCCGTAATAATTGGACTGAATAATTCTTTATTGACAGAGACATTTAAATAGTCATAATTGCCACTTGTATCGTTTGCGTAAAATGAAATAGTTAACGATCCATTGCCCATCAAATCCCATTGAATTATATCGTTAATTTGATATTGAAATGAGTTTTCGAACGAGTTAATAGTGAAGTTTTCAGTAAGGATATTACCATCCCATAGTCTATACCACACCGTATCGATTTCGTCTGCCCTAATTGTGAGCGTGAAGTAGGGTGGTTCCTTTCCGAATATTTCTCCTGGCATGATATCCGATTCTGTTATATATACAAATGAAATCGGTTTATAATCGACTGAATTAGCGCTTCCAGGTATTTGGTGAGGAGTATCACCAATCCCATCTTTAGGTTCAATATCCTTCCCCGTGTAATTGCTCCAATAATTACCAATTAAAGAATTATTCCAATGATTAAAAATACTGTTATCAATTGCATTTCGTTCGTTATCCTTTATCGTGTTATTATAGATCAAATTATTCTCTGAATTTGACATAATAAGAAAACCACCGTAAGTACAATTTTTAACAGAGTTTTGGGAAAATGTATTGTTCTCACTATTTGATATATAAATCCCATAATATCCTTTGAATATCCAGTTCTTTTCTATGGAATTATTCCAGCAATTATCAATCCTAAGACCCTCATAAGTCAAATTGTTATTTCTTACGGAAATATTGCTACTCTGATATAATCTAAAACTACCAGTTAATAAAAAATCATCTGTAATTAACAACTTTTCAAAAGTACCGTTATGGACATTCTCACAGTTAACAGCATAATCATCTTCGGAATTTCCATCAATATTTTGGAAAGACATATTGCGAATAATAAAGGGTTGATTAACATTTTTTAAAGTAAGCGCATTACAATCTGGGCTAGTTCCGCCATAACCAATAACGAAGTTAACATCCTCAAAGATATAAGGGTCATTCCATTTTCCTGCGCCAGAACACCAATAAAGATCTCGCACGGCTTCGTCCCACGTAAATCCTCCATCACCAGTATCTGAAATAATCAGTTCTTTTATTATAGAACCATTATAAAGATTAGCCAAAATTACACAATCAGTCGAATCAGCGTCTTTTCTAATAAGTTTTTCAACAGAATTTCCAACAACCCTACAATAATCAGAATCTGTTAAATTTATTGATTGGAGACCAGAATTAGTAATAAAATTGCCAATTATGGTTGTATTTTCAGAATAATCAATATAAATTCCATGATCACCTTGATTATCAATAGAATTGCCCTTTATATTGTTTTTAGCGCTGGCGAACTGCAAATAAATTCCAGATCCTCCGCTATTACTGATAATATTCTTGGTTAGATTATTATGTTCAGATCGATAAGTAGAAATTCCGTAAATAGTGGAAAGCGATATTTCATTCTGTGTAAGAGTATTATTATCGGAGTCTTCTAAATATATTCCCCCTAAATTATTTATGAAGGTACAATCAGTAACATTGTTATTATGACTGTTAAACATATATATTCCAAACCAATTTTGGTTTAGCGTATTGTTCTGTAAATAGATGTTGTTAGTTTCGTTAAGGATGAGCCCAGACTCACCAAGTTTGTTCGCATCAGAGATGACACTATCCTTGATTATCGCTTCCTTATGTGAATTGCGTATTTCAATCCCGAAACCCGCATCGCTTCCATTAATTTTTAAATTGCTTGCTATATAAGGATCTTCGTGTGAACCCTCACCGTTACACCAAGGAAACAAGCTGGCTAACTCCCAATCGTTCCAGGAATGTTCGTCAATAAAAACTCTGGATCCATTGAAAAATTCATTAGCAATGGGATGATTATCGATAATACTATTTGAATAAATGTCGTCACCAATATTGTCATAATTTTCGTCCAAACCCGTATAATTCCCCCAGTAATTCCCAATAGTGCCGTTATCTCCCGTATTTCCGGTTCCGTAATTTGCCATCAAATTGTTAGGATCACTTTCGTCATATATGATGTTTAACCAGAATTGATTATTATCTGATTCAGTAGATATATTTATCTCAGATTTTCCATTATTTTTAAAAAGATTCTTCAAGATATTATTATCCTCTGAGCCTGACAAATAGATTCCATTACCCTCGTTTTCAATAGCCGTATTCTTTTTGAAGTTTAAATCAGAACACTCTTCCAATTTAAACCCTTCACCAAAATTATTGTTTCCATTGTTTTCAGCAATGTTACTTTCGAAATGACAATTATCGCATAAAAAAATGTAAAACCCATTTTGATAAGAGCCTGAATGAGATATACCGTTATTTTTCGCAATGTTATTTATGACAGTAAGATTTGAACACAAA
>WJKD01000810.1 GCA_014729315.1 Promethearchaeota archaeon
CTTTTAATATTTATAGTTAGATTATCAATTCTTGAACTTAGGTAAATTTTTGTAAGCTCTGATGATAAGTCTTCAGCTTGAATTACTTACACAGACACATAAGACGAGTTCTTATATTCTTTGAGAACCATGTTAGAAACCGTTCGAGTAATGTATTCTTTTTCGTTTAATTCTCGTATAAATTTATGAACATCTTCTGATTCTTTAAATCGACAAATTAATGCCGCCGACTGCTCGCCTGTAGTGTGAAATACGGAACAAACTTCGGGTTTCTTTTTGATTTCGTTAAGAATTTGAGCAGTGTGCTTCCCGTCTATATGCATTCTTATAAGAAAGGTAAGCTTATATCCGAGTTTTTCGTTATTTAGTTTTATAGAGAAGCCTCTTATTATTCCTTTGTCTTTCATTTTGCTGATACGATTATGAATTGTCCCGATCGAGATGCCTAAACTGTCCTGAATCTCTCTATACGACGTTCGCGCATCTTTTTGCAATGTTCTGAGAATATTTTTATCAATATCGTCTAACTGCTCTTTTTTCATCCGTCTGTACCTAAGAGAATAAACTTAATAATAAAGAATTCTGTTTTCAAAACCAATATATAAATTGTGAGAATCAAATATTTAAAATTTTTTACAATTTTTCTGAACAAAATTTGGATTTTTCAAAAAAAATTGAAATATGTTAAATGGTAGAAATCCTAACAAACAATACGCTGAAGATTTTTTAGGAACATGAAGAAAAATAAAGGATAAAATTAAGGTTTCTCCTACAATCTTTGACTCGTTAACTTAAACCGACCATATTTCACACATTTTCTATGATTAATAATAAACATTCTTTTAAAATTTTTAAATGCATTATTATATTGATGGTTAAGAACTCTTTCAGCTATACTCATCATGGAAAAATCCATTAAAATATCAACAAAGAAGCCTTATCGACCATTCCATTTACTAAAAAAAAGACATCTCGTATTCATTAAATATCTCCCTTAAAAAGGAAGATCCGTGAGCCATCTGGTGCTATCGCTACTCCATTTCCAGATTCAAGAGACAATCCTTCTACAGTTGTTAGCTCTATGCCATTTTCTTGAATTATAGGAAGAATCTGATCCATGTTAGGATCAAAATATGTTAGTGTGGGATTATTGTTCTCTGGTCCCCAATCCTCTTGATGAAACCCTAGAACCATTAACCCATCGGTTAAAATCGCCCAGGGGTGTGGTTCCGTTTCTTTTAATGTTATTTCATATCCTAATTTAGTCCAAAACTCAACGACAACATCCAAATCCTTCACTGTATTTGCTAATTCACCAAATTTGCCAAAATCTACCTTACTTTCACCATTAATGTCTGGTTTTATTTTAGAATCATAAGTACTGTTCACCAAATTGCATCCAAAACCTTCAGGATCTAAAAAAATCGCACTTTCAGGAATATGTTCTGTTTTTGGATTTTTTCTCAGAAAATTAAATCCCAAATTTTCTATGTAGGAAACCACATCATCAAAGTTGGGATTAAAATAAATCAATCCAGAATATTTCATCTCACCTTCATCAATCAATAAGTTGATCCTTCCATCTGTAAATAATATCCACTTGTTTGGTTTGTTAGACTCGTCTAAAGTTACATATCCTAACTCTTTGTAGAAGCTCTTCGTTTCTTCTAAGTCAAGAACCCCTCTGACTATATGAACTCCTTCACCAAGTTTCATAATAATCTACTTTAAATTTTTAAGTAAAAATAAAAAATTGAATTTATAAAAATGACTATTATAAAACAAAAATAAGTGATTACTCTAAATATTATCATAGAAATCGTTATATAAATCCAATAATATTGAACATTAATCGATTTTCTGAAAAGATGCAATTTACAAGTAATATAAAACCTAAGAGTAATGAATTTTAGAGAAAATGGAGCATTTTTATTGGAATTTATTCTTTTTCAGCATTAAAATCCAGCGAAATCGAATTAATACAATATCGTAATCCCGTAGGTTTTGGACCATCGTTAAATACATGTCCTAAATGTCCCCCGCACTTTTTACACAATATTTCGGTCCTCTTCATCCCATAGCTTGAGTCTGATTCTTCTTCGACATTATCCTCGTTAATGGGTTTGTAGAAGCTAGGCCATCCCGTTCCAGATTGAAACTTGGTCTTAGAATCAAATAACGGATTGCCGCAACCCGCACAATAATAAGTCCCCTTTTTTTTATTGTCCCAATACTTACCGGTAAAGGGTCGTTCAGTTCCTTTCTGACGAAGTACTCTGTATTGGTCCTTTGTAAGTTTTTCTTTCCATTCAGATTTATTTAGTTTGATTTTAGATTTCATATTTATTATATGAAAAGGAAATTATTTTAAAAATCCTTTTTTAGAATATTGCAAAAGTCCAGACTTTACTTTTACAAGGAAACAGCATCAGAATTTTTCGTTATTTTTTATAGCCTTGTTTATTACATTCGAAAGTCACTTAGATCCAGTATTTTTAATAAAATTTTTTAACTAAGTCAAAAAAGTTTGTACTTTTATTAGGAAATTTTTATAAATACTCATAATACGTGAATATCTATCGGCTTTAAAAAAAATAATGTAGTAGATCAAAGAAAGGAAAAAAAGGAAGAACATATCACCATAAGTGATTAAATTGATTGACCTTTCCGTACTCACGATCCCATATTTAGAAAGACTTGCGGACGAGTGTAATATTCACCTCAAAAGTAGCAGTAGAAAGGCAGAAAAAATCAAAACAATCCGAAAGGCGGGAATTCCAGAAGAGAAACTTAGAAAACTAGTCGAAAAATATTTAGAAAGAAAAAAGAAGCGCAAGCAGTTAAAAGAAAAAATTCCCTCAAAGATACTTAACCTCGAAGAGAGGATGATTTCTCTCGAACAAAAGCTAGATTTATTAGTATCTAAGCTTGGTGAGATCAAAAAGGAAAAATATATCTTATCGGAAATTTCCACAATATCAGAGCAAGTTCAACCTACGAACATTAAAGACATAATTAAAGCAAATATCTTACCAGGAGAAATTATTACAGTCGATAAATTAATACAGCTCAGAGAACTGCAGAACTTTCCATTAGTATCATTAGAACAAGCGATCATAGAACTAATAGAGGAGAAAAAAGTTGACGTCTTAGAAGGAGGATCGATCTGCAAAATAAGAGGGAATATCGGCAGATTAATGCGAAAAGAGCTTTATCATTAAATTAGCGTTAGGTATAAGGATATAATATGTTCATCAATTAAAACTGGGAGATTTTATTTATTATAAACTTCTTCTGGGTCAAAACACTTAGTTCCAATAATTTTTAAATTCCCATCTTCTAATTTATTAAAAAAACAAGTGTCATAACCTTTGTGACAAGAAGCTCCTCCAATTTGATTAATCTTATATAGTAAGGAGTCAAGATCGCAATCGGTAATGATTTCTTTAACTTTCTGAACATTGCCGCTTGTCTCTCCTTTTTTCCATAACATCTGTCTTGATCTCGAATAATAGTGGGCGTAACCTGTTTCAAGCGTTTTTCTTACTGCTTCTTTGTCGCTAAATGCCAGCATCAAGATTTTGTTCGTCTCATAGTCTTGAGCGATAACGGGGAGTAAACCACCTTCAATTTTAGAAAAGTCCAATTGATCTACAAAATCGTTAATTTGATTATCTGAAATTTCTTTCATTATTTATTACAAAATTTTTTAGATTGTATATATTTTTATTATTAACTATTAAAAGAATGCAAAGTTTAAAATATTAGTTTTATGTCTGGAAATTTTAAAATCGACCCATGGTCAAGCTCGAATATTTTAGAAGAAGATTATCTGAGATTGATTGATGAGTTTGGAATAAAGAAAATTAGCGAAGGTATTCGACAAAAGTTAATTAATCACAGGTTTATTCGACGAAAAATAATCTTTGGTCATCGTGCTCTTTCTAAAATAATAAAAGCTATAGAAAGTGATAAAACTTGGGCTGTTATGAGCGGAATTAAACCTTCGGGTCCATTTCACTTAGGGACATTAACAACTGCTTTAGAAATTGTAGAATTTCAGAAATTAGGAGCAAAAGCATACTATTGTATCGCAGATATCGAGTCTTGGGAGGATAATGGTATTCCCTACGAGAAAGCTGAAGACGCAGCCGTAGACAATTTAGCAGACATCTTAGCACTCGGGCTTGATTACTCTCCAGAAAAAGCCTATATATGGAGGCAATCTCAAGAACCGATCGTGAAAGATGTATGCTTCAAGGTGGGGAGATTAGTTACTCAAAACATGCTCAATGCGATTTACGGAGAGAAGGAATTCGGATTGTATTTAGCAGCATTAATCCAAGTCGGCGATATAATTCTTCCTCAGATTCTCGATGGGGCCCAACCTACGATTGTTCCAGTGGGAATAGATCAGGATCCTCACATTAGGCTTACGAGAGATCTGACCAGACGATATTACAAAAAATTCTTTTTACCCGGAGCTACATATCACAAGCTTTTACCAGGATTAGATGGAAGCGATAAGATGTCGAAAAGGAATCCTAACAGTTACTTCACATTTAACGAACCCTTAGAGTCCATCGAAAAAAAAATTAAAGGCGCACTCACGGGCGGAAGAAGAAATTTGAAAGAACAAAAGGAGCTGGGAGGCGAGCCTCAGAAATGTATGATTTATAAGATTTTAATGTATCATTTCGAAGAAGACAATGAAAAATTAGAAATGGACTTCGAACAGTGCGTTAAAGGAGAACTGATGTGCGGAGATCATAAAAAAGAGTGCGTCGAAAAGGTCCTAGAATTCGTAAAAAAACATAGGAAAAAAAAAGATAAACTAATAGATACTGCTCGAGAATTGCTTAAAATTGAATAATTTAGATATTATTCAAATTTACTCGCTATTATACTTTCTATTTATAAATCTTAGTGACTGCAAAAATAGAATTTTAAGCAATTACTTGGACGAAAATCCTTTCTACATCTTGAGCTAAATCTGAAAAGTTGTTCATTAAACTTTCTTTTAAGTCTTCTTTAATTACCACTGAAAGATAGAAGGACTCATTTCTGATCTTGATTTTATGTAAATACGAAATTAGACCTTCTTCTATTGTCAGAAAGTTAAGATCTTCGCTATAATCCTCCTCTTGCATTCTTTTAAGGAGAAATAGATGTTCTTTTATTGACTCGATTAATTTCACATACTCTTCGGGTTTGATACTATTATAATATTCGCTTATCACTATTCCGTCCTTGTCAAATAATATTAACGAAGAGCAGGACAGTTTTATGAGATATTTTTCCAACAATTCCGAGAGTTCGAAAAATACTTTGTCAAATACCGAGAGTCCATAGGATATTAATTGCACAATGGATATAATATCGTAGATCGAGCTCGTTTGAAATAACACATCCATATCTGGATATAAATCTATAATTTTTTGCTTTAATATCTCAATATTTTGGTTAATTTTATCATCCGATCGTAATTCAGGGTCGTATTTATGAAACGAGATAATAACCGGCACATTCATATCGTATGTTTGAAAGTATTTTATAATAAAGCGTAAGTAATTGAGGGATTCATCAAATCTCTCCTCGTCTTGAATATCTATAACATACACTAGTAAATCCGTCCCGGCAAAATAGATGTCTTGTTGTTTTTGATATAATTGACGATATTTTTCTTGACCTCCCATATCCCAAAAAAAGACTAGATTTCCTAAGAATTCCGTTTGATGGTATTCCACCTTTATAGTAGGTTTTAATTCAATTATCTCTTGATGAAAATTATATTTCTTGTTTAAAGCAGTTAGAATAGAAGTTTTTCCAGCGAAATCAAGACCGCTTATAATAACTTTTATCGCACTATCCAATTTTATTACCTACCTTTTAATTTAAAAATTTTTTAATTGTGGTGTTAAAAAGATATTCTACTTTATCTAAATAAATAAAAAAGTATGCGTAATTAAATGTTTTTTAAACCAAAAGCTTGTATAAAAATCTTAGGAATCTTCTTTTTTATAGAGAATTGATGTTATTCTGATCTCATTACTATGATATATTCCTTTATATTTGAAGGATAGGTAAAACAAAGTAATAATTATCGGAGTAAATTAGAATATGAATAAACAGAGTTTGTTTGATCGGTCCACTATTAGTTTTATAGAGAATCTTAATTATCAGATTGACCACTCGAGTCCTTATCCATCTTCCTATAAAATCCCGTTTAATTTACGAGAAAATGAGGATAAAATCGTTGGAAATCATTATAAAGAAGCGTATAAACTAATTATCTCGGATCTCATTAAAAAATTTAGAGAAAAAAAATAAAAGAATAAAACTAAAGCTTGGTTGACTTAATAAAATTTATTCTCCTACCATCGATACGTACAAAGTTCGAGTTCTTGATTTTTCGTCCAATTCTAGAAGTATAATTTGCTGCCAGGTTCCTAAAATCACTTTACCGTTTTGAAAAGGGAAAGTTTGAGATGTCTTTAATAAAAAGCTTCTTAAATGTCCCGCTCCGTTATGATCTCCCCATGTTTGATGGTGTTTGTAATCTCTGTCGTAAGGAATGATCTTTTCGAGAAACTCTTCGATATCGTGTTTGACCAATCCTGGCTCGTATTCTGTGGTAGAGATTGCTCCAGTCGAGCCAGCGACATGCACGTTAACGATTCCATTTTTTATATCACTTTCTCTTACAGCATTTTGGACTTGGTCGGTAATGTTAATAACATCGCAGTAAGGTTTTGTATTAACCTTAAAGGTCTTTACTTTTACGGTCATATTTTAATATGGTTTTGACGACTTTTTTAATTTGCTCTATAATGTTTTTAGATTATGCGCATCGACAATCTTTCTGTGATTCTGCACATATAATTTAAAATTCATACTATAATATCTTAAAAATTAAAACAAGATTAGAGCAAATGCTATAATAACCCTCTGATATAGAATTGCCACCTAATATAAGGATGCTAACTTTTCGACTAAGATCTACGAAATAAAAAGTTTTAATGTGAAAATTTATTATTTCTGGAAGATTTTTAATAACAAATTAAACGTAGTGAATGGTATTGAACGATCGACTAAAAGAATTTTTAAAGAAAATCCACGACGATAAAAATAAGATCCCAGAATATATCACCATAACGATAAAAAAACCTAAGAAGATTCTCGATTTTAAGATTAGAAAAGAAGATTCTAATATTTTAAAAGTTATAGCACACGAAGAAGACAGAAGGGGTTGGTTTCTTCATTCTTATCACATTCCTATTAAAAATCTTGGTATTGATGAAGACGCAAAAAATAAGGAAATTCTCCCTTATCTCAACGATCCCCGTTTGATCACTGCCGATAAATCAACTAAAGAATTGATGGAAGAAGTTCTTCGGAAATACATCGAAGTTTTAGCAGAAAGAAAGAAGCATTACTTTAGGACAAAAAGATTTAAAGTTAAGAAAGAATTCAGAACTGGAACTCAGATGAAAGGTTTTTAGTGTCTAAATTAAGACGCGCATTCCTACAGAAAGCAAATATTTAGGGTAATACGAGATTGTATTTTTAATTCTTAGATTAATTATAATCCTAAAATTTCATAAGAATATGATCGACCCAAATCATCATTTTAACGTTGTTAAACTTAAAGATAGGATCTATTCAATTCAGGAGAATATTTCCAAAATTCATCCCGCATACACGAACGATCCTTTGAATCTATATTTATTAGTGGGGAATAATAAAGCACTTTTGGTGGATACGGGATGCGGGATTTCCCCCTTAAAACCAATCGTGGATCAAATTATTATGGAAAAAGAACTTGTTGTAGTTAACTCGCACGCTCATTGGGATCATGTCTTAGGAAATAACGAATTTAACGAAGTTTATATTCACGAGAACGAAGCAGTGGTTGTATCTGCCCCTTACAATTTATCGTTTTTTAAATATGCACGCGTTAAGCATTATGCAGATCGAAATTATATTATAAAACCCGCAAAAAGCATTATAAAGTTGAAAGACGGAGATATTTTTGAATTGGGCGGTTTAAATGTAAAAATTATTTACTCTCCAGGACATTCCCCAGGTTCAATATGTTTGCTAATTGATAATAATCTCCTTTTTACGGGAGACGTAGCTTATTATGGCGACCAATTCTTGTCTAAAAAGCCACCCAATCCTCAAATTCTTAACACACTTTCAAATCTAATGGATGTTTGTAAAGAGAATAATGTGTTTGAACTATTTCCCTCGCATAGGAAAACACTTTGCTCTAGAACGCTTCTATCAGAACTTTACGAAGGAATTTCTAATCTTAAAAATTTGTGGCATAAACGAAAAACTATCGATTTTTTTCACTCGTGGATAATAAAGGATGATGAAAACGACAAGTTCAGGTATATCATTCCAAAATTTTAACGATCAAGACGAATAAAGAAGAAGACTTCCATTTAACAGTAAGAGGGTCAATTGAATTTATCTTAAAGGCATGCCCTCGAAGCTTACAAATTCTTCCTTTTCGGGTTTTTTACCAATGTAAGGATTTTCGATATTCTCAATTTTTCGACCAAATGTAATATAACCCGTATGACCTACCATCCTTGTTTGAGGTCGCGTTGCGTTCGCTTTGACTTGCAACTCTCGTTTTAATAACTCATACGAATTTATCTCGAAAAAATTGTTCTTTTTTAAAGCGAAAAAAGTTTTCTTGACTTGCTCTATAGTTGGAGAGAAGGAAACTATAGAACCCCCTAATTTTAAATACCCTTCAATTGGACCGATTGCTTCCCATGGTTGAGGCATGTCCAACACTATAGAATCTACTTCCTTAATAGGTAATCTATCCTCTAATATATTCGCTTTTTGAATAGATACGAACTCCTCTAAACCGAGATTGGAAATATTTTTCCTTGCTTTATTGACAGAATGGATGTTCATATCGAATGAATAAACACGTCCATATGGTCTGATATAGGAGGCTAAAATACAAGTTAGAGCTCCTGAACCACATCCCGCTTCCAGAACGATACTTCCCGGACAGATTCCAGAATACATCAAGATCAACCCAGCGTCCTCGGGATAAATTATCTGCGTTCGACGGCTCATGTAAAGCACATAATCTGAAGGATAAGGTTTTAATGCGATGAATTTATACCCTTGTTTGTCATAAGGTTTTGAAAATACAACTGAACCAAATGGTTTGCCAATTAATTCATTTAGATCAACGATTCCTTTATGAGTTTGGAATTCTTCGTTTTTTTGAACTTGAACTAACCATCTTCTTTTACTATCAAGTACCAAAAATATTAAAGAATTTTCCTTGATTCTTTCCTGTTCCATAATTAGAATTATAATCCTTTTTGTGATAAAAATAAATTAAAAAAGAATAATTTTAGTTAAATTAATGAATGTATTAATGTAAAATTTAAAATAAATAATATATTGAATATTATAAGAAAATTCTATTTATTATTATTGATCAATGAAAACCTTTTATGAGCAAAAATAAAACCTCTCACTCTCGACCTTCATATAGAGATTTACAAGCTCAAATAGAAAGCTATCGAAAAAAACGAGATAAATTAAATCAAAAAACTAAAGAATATATTAATGGTTTACAAAAGATAGAAGAAGAAATCCATAACCATTTAAAAACCGCGCGGGATGTCTATAAGAAAAAGCGTGATATGTGGAATAAGAGAGTTAAAAAGTTAAAAAGCAAAAAAATTGAATATAAAAACTTACTTGACAATCTATTCGAAGAGAAAAGAAAAGTACAGAGAAGTAGGGGCAAAGAACAGCCGAAATATGTTTCGATTAAACAACTTGATTATAAGATTGAA
>WJKD01000811.1 GCA_014729315.1 Promethearchaeota archaeon
ATATAAACGACCTCCCCTTTCCAGATTTTGAGTTATATCTCACCAGATATCCTTATAAGAATAGATTTCGATTCGAAATGTACAATTCTCGAGGTTGCCCTTACCAATGCGCGTTTTGTGCTACAAATTACGGATTTAGAACTCATTCTTTTACGAAATTCAAAGAGAATTTTGAAAAATTAATGAAAATAGTCGAACATTACAACAATAAACTCCCCAAGATCGGTTTTTCTGACCAATCTTTTAATCGAGTTTTGATTCAAGAGAAAATATTAGACTATATTATTGAGGAAAAATTAAACGAGAATTTTTTCTTTTCCTGTCAGAGCCGAGTGGAGACCATCTCTAATCATCCCGGTCTGATTAAAAATTTCCGAGAGAGCAATATGATCGTCGGATTGGGATTTGAAACTGCGAATTCTCTTCTTTTAAAGGAAATGCATAAGACAATGAACCCCAAGCACTATCTGAAAATGGCTAAATTCATTTTGGCTCAGTATCGAGAAAATTCGGGAATTCACTGTCGTTTTAATGTATTATGCGGTTTTCCCGGTGAAAACGAGAAATCGTTTAGAGAGACGATTGATTTTATCGAGAAGTACGCTTTACATGAGAATGTCCAAATAAGCCCTACGCTTTTTTCCAATTACCCTAATGGATATGTCTACGATAATATGAAATATTACGAGCGAAAATATGGCACTAAATTTCGAAAAGAATGGTGGAAAACTTCGGTTAATCCGTTAAAGGGCGCTGTGCCCGAAAAGTCGTCGAACAATTATCCAAAAAAACACCTTCTATTTGATTACAAGGAAAACTACTCAAAAATAATAAATCGGTCTAGAATCAATAGCTTTGCGGAAATAATAACCTGGAAAAGGTTTTACAATAAATGGTATAAGGAGTTAGAAAATTAGGGTATAAATCACGAGCTCTATTTCAAAGTTAATCAAAAAAACAAGCTTGGAGAATTATAGTAAATATTTTTCCGTTTTGCTAAAAGATTTAGCTGCGCCGCCAAATTTCAATAAGTTTATTAAATTATAATTTCATAATTCAACTAAGTAAAAATAATCACGAGATTTTATTACAAAACTCATATTCAATACATTTTTCCATTATGGTTATTCGGGAAAGCGGTCTTTTATTCAGAGGGTATAATTTAGTTCACGCTAAATATCATCAAACTAGTGATAACGGAATAGATCCTGATCTACGTTCGGGATTATTAACGGCGTTGCTTAACTTCGCAGAAAGTGCTTTTTCAATGAATAAAGTGGAATATTTTGAAATGAAAAAATTCGTGATTTCTTTTATCCAAGATTCAATCTTGGCTCACGACAGTCCAGAAGAAGAAATCCTAATTGTATATGCGATAATGGATAAAGAACGGAAGATAGATAAACATATCTCAAAAGTAATAGTCCCCAGTCTGAAAAAAGTCGCTCAAGCATTCAAGAGAAAATATAATGGACAAAATTTATCAGAAATATCCAAATTCCTAGAATTTAAAAGTACTTTGGCTGCGATCTTTGGTTCTGACACAAAAACCGTTGATCAAAAGTTAAAAGGCACCTTTTTTTGAAATTTACGTTCGATGATAAAAGAAATTTATTTTATAGCTTTTTTTAAATACCAAAGAATTATAGGTAACGCAATTGTCGCATCGGAAATGACTGTGGATTGCCTTGCTCCTTCACTGATCTTTCCCCACGAAACTGCTTCTTGGAGCGTTGCTCCACTCAACCCTCCTGGTTCTGGGCGATCGGTGGTAATTTGAATCGCAAAAGAAGCAGAATTCGGACAAAACTGAAGAGATTGAAAGATAAAATTTTTTGGAACACCTCCTCCGATAATGCACACACCTGCTTTTTTAGCATCCCACGCAATTTCAACCATCTTGAGCATATCTTTAAAATGATTTAGGTTTAATTTTCGATGATGAAAACCAAGTTGTAATGCTAGTCCCGAATCGGTGAATGCAGGACAGAAAATTGGGACCTCCTTTTCTGCACAAATCCCTAAAATGGATTTTGGATGAGATGGTATTTGTTTTCCCAAGAACGCTAAAAATTCGCTTACCGACATTTGGTAATCGGGAATTTCTAATTGTGAAACGAAATCTTCAATACCTTCGTAAACATTATTTGGAAGAAAAACATCATAAATTCGATTCATCTCACAAGAATGCAACGTTGAGTCGTCTATCTCGTTTATATCAACTTCTCCTTGGAGATGATGATATCCTAAAGTCTCAGCTATGTCGTGAGTTAACGAAGCACCTGTAGTGACTAAGATGTCTATAAATCCTTCTTCAATAAAATCGTGGATAACTCCTTGAAGTCCAACGGGCACCATAGCACCTGCTTGTCCAAAGAATTTAACACAGTCTGGAGTGTTTATCATATTTTCGTATATTTTACACGCTAACGCCAATCTCTTAGCGTTGAATCCCGTTTCAGCTAAATTATTAATTAGATCTAAAATATCGAATTTATCATCAAGCTTGAATTGGTTTACGTGCTTTAATTTATCTTTAAAATTTTCATTTGTCATATTGGTCTCTCATAAAATCCTATTTATTTTTCGCAATGAAGGAAGTAAATTCAATAATTATTTTTGCAGCTAAATTACACGTTACCTTATTAGGTAAATCCAAATTTGGAGCAACTTCCACCATATCAAACCCAATAATATCAAATTCTTCTTAAATTCTTCTTAAAATCCGCCACATCTGACGATAGGTAAATCCTCCTGGAATCGCAAATCCCGTCCCAGGCGCAATTGATGGATCTAGCGCGTCAATATCTATAGAAATGTATAGATTTTTTACATTAGAAAATCTAAAGAAATCTACGATATCGCTGATATAAGCATCTAAGCTTTTTTCAGAGAGCAAATATGAGTCTAAATGAACGATATTTTCCTGATCTGCTATTTCTAATTCGGGAATATCAATATCTCGAGAACCAGCAATCAAAAGCTTTTCATTATCTATGTAATCGAGGTCAAATACTCTATGAGAAATAGTCGCGTGAGAATATACTCCTTTATCCCATTCCTGATATAAATCAAGATGGGCATCGAATATTAGAACACCCATGTTACTTTTTTGCCGATAATGATCACCTACTGCTTTAATGACCGGAAATGAACAAAAATGATCTCCTCCGATCATTATTGGTATAACGCTATCGTTTTGCGCATACATATCGTAGATAAACTTCTCAATCTTTTTAAGATTATTGGAAACATCTTTAGTTACGATGTTGATATCCCCAATATCAACAACACGTAGCTTAGGTATTTTAAAACCTAATTCCGTAGTTAAGGCTAAGTTTTGAGTCACTTCCCGAATCTTTTGTGGGGCTTCTGATGAATTTGGAAGATCAATTGAAGTTAAATAATCCCATGGAATCCCATATAAAACAAATTCAGTTTTC
>WJKD01000812.1 GCA_014729315.1 Promethearchaeota archaeon
AATTGTAAATTTTTTTCTTGCATTTTAAAAGAAAATAAATTATATTCTGGACTACAATTTTCAAACAAGTCCCCGTCGTCTAGTGGTTAGGACTCAGGATTTTCGATCCTGCAACAGGGGTTCGACTCCCCTCGGGGATGCAAAGGTTATCCCAGTTAGAGTTGGTATGAAGCCGTGGATGTTTACGAGTCTACGGCTTTTTCTTTTTCCGTTCTCTCTGCCGTGTAGCTCGATTTTGTGGATGAAGGTCTGGAGAAAGTTGCGCATCAGGTCTTCGTTGCTGTCGTCTAAAAGCTCTTCAAATTTGTCGATGTATGATTTTATTGCTTTGTCGTTTAGTTCGGATTCTGCTATTTCTACCGCTGTGATGATGTTCTGATCGTTCTGTAATGTTTCTTCAATTTCTTGCTTCTCAGCTTCGAGTTTTATGATTCGTTGTTCGATGATTTCTGCTTTAATAGTCCCTCGCTCGAATAATATCATATTGCGCTCTATTTTGGCATCGATTTCAACTATCTGTTTCTGCAGACGTTTGGCATCTTTGCTCGTTTTTTTGATTTCTTCCTGGTATGCCTTTTTTGTGGATGCTATGACTTTTTCAAAATGGGTACGGTCGAGCAAAGTGGATTTGACAAATGACAACACATTTCTATCAAGATTGGCAGATGACATTTTGTTGTTGGTGCACTTCTTTAGATGCTTCTTTTTATTGATGCAGGTATAAAAGCCGGCATCACCTACCATCGGTCCGCCGCAGACAGCGCATTTCAGCATACCAGTCAATAAATATTTACGAGGCTGTGGTGCTGAGGTCTTTCGTGGTTGAAATTGTTTTTCGATTGCTTCGGCTTCTTCTTCGGTTATGGCTGCTTCGTGCGTGTCACGATTGATTATCCATTCTTCTTTGGGACGAAATTTTTTGCCGCCGGCATATCCGCCTTCTACCATGCTATTATGGCGGTTGTGGACTAAATGACCGCAATACGTCAATGCGTTTCGTTCAATTGCAGTGCAGGAAGATGTTTGCCAGGTGTCTTTGCCGCTTGGACTTTTGATGTTCCTTCTGGAAAAATCCCGAATAATGGAAAGTCTGCTTTCACCGGAAGCTCGACGTTTCAGAAATTCCTGAACGACTGGAAAATGCACCGGGTCTGGTTCCAGTGTTGACTTTTGAATTGCATTTCCATCTATATTACTGCCTAAATTATGTTTTTTGAGCCTGTAGCCATAGGGTGCGCTTCCGCCGGCACGGTACCCTTGCCGGATATTTTGCTTTTGTCCCCGGATAGATCCGGACCGGGAAAAATCGCTCAGAAGCTGATCGAATATTTCAAAAACGCCTTCCACAACATTGTCAAGGGCTTCTTCTCCGGTTTTGGGTACCTTTAGAAATTCAATTTCAATATCATAGCGTTTGAATACTGTTTTTATTGCCTGTGCTTTTGCTCGATTTCGTGATAGCCTGGATGTGTCGTAAAACCAGATTTTAGACCACTTGCAATTCTTACTTTTCGCTTCTGCTAATAAGTCCTTAAAATCAGGATCTTCTACAAAATCTTTATGTTTCACCCTGGGGAATTCCAAAATTTTTACAATTACTTCTCCCTTTTTTATTGCTTCTGCCTTCATTTCAGAAATTTGAGATTTACAGCTTACGTCATGCCGGTCAGTGCTGGAACGTGCTATTATTATGCTATGGATTCTGTTTGACATTTTATAATCCTTTAGATTATTTGAAATGATTCTGATGAACGCACCGGATTTATATCTTGAATCTGCTTATCGAGCAAATTCCTGTCCTTATAAGGTACACCAATTAGGATAACTTTTGATATTCCACTTTTCCATATAACAGGACGAGCAATGAAGCTGAACTCATCATCACCAAATAAATCGAAACCTTTTACTCGATCACGATATATAGACCTGCCTTGAGTAAAACATTCATCCGCTAAGGAACCATCTTCAAAATACCTATCTTTCCGGGGCAACATACACCATAAAATACGACCATTATTCTTTCCACGCTTTATTTTAGGTTTTTTTATAACATAGGTCGTTTCTAACGGTTGTGGCTTTCCAAAAATTTTAGATTCAAAATTATTTTCAAGATGATCCATCGGATTTACTTTTTCATATAAAACGCCGATGAAGCGCTGTTTGCCATACAAAACGCTCGCCATCCTTAGCACCGCTGATGAATATGACCTGAAAAACATTTCTCTAATTTTAAGAGCATCAAATCCGGTTTCGTAAATAGCATTCAAGAAATCCTGCTGCGGCATAAGTACAGCAGCAGCAAACTCATTTGCTAAAAATTCAAGATTCGACGGCTTTTTATATCCTTTATGAATTTTTTCGAATGTTTCGGAAATAATCTCCCGAAGCTCGTGTAATATTGTATGCTCCTTCGCTCCCTGCCAATCATTATTGCTGTAGTAAACTGCATATTCACCTTTTTTGTATCGATCGTGAAAACCTCGTAGCTTTCTAGTCAAGAAATCCATACCTTCCAATTTTTTAATTCCAAGTCTTTTACACAAATTATATAACTCGGATAAAGAGACAATTTTAGGAAGTCTGTAAAACTTCCTAAATTCCTTTGCCATTGTTTCTTCGCTTATTAGATGCAAATCTTCATATTTGTCGAATATATAACGGCAAAAATCATTAATGCTTGATCCCTCATTTTGCATTTTTTAGAATTCCTTTCTATTTATAAAAGTTTTTTACCTGTTATCTTTTGGTACATTTCAATTATTAATTTTTTCGTTTCAAGGTCTAATTCACCTTTCAAACGTGTGCCAAACTCATAATCTGGATCATCAATTACTTTTTGAAATGCTCTTTCAATTTTTTGTTTTTCGGTAAGTATTTCTTCCAAAGAAGCATCTTCTTGTATGTAACCTGCTTGTTCCAGTAAGGTTATATATGGCACGTGATAGACGACAGCTAATTTTTTAAGAATATCCGGATGCGGACGAACTTTAGATCCTTTTTCTAATTGTGAAATATATGAAAAGGATATTCCGCTTTTTTCTTCTACCTCCCTCAATGTTAATTCATTCTTAATTCTCAGATTTTTTAGATAATTAGAAAAGTGCATACCCTCCCTCCAAAGATGATTAATTACTCTAATATAACATATTTTGTAAATAAAAGCAAACACTTTTTGCAATAAAGTGCACAAAGAGTTTGACTATGTAAAAATATTGTATTATATTGGCAACTTAAAGTTGGATTAAAGTTAAACTGAAAGGATTTTATCATGAAAGTTTATTTTAAAAAAGATTCGGTTGAGGAATTGTTAGCCAGAAAGAATTTATCTCAAAATTGGCTGGCAAACAGAGTTGGAATCAGCAAGGCGTATATGTCTCAACTTTTGAGAGGAAAACGTTGTCCTTCACCAAAAGTCAGAAATAAATTTCTGAAATATTTTGAAGAAAAAAAATTCGATGATCTTTTTTTTATTGACAACGAACATTCAGGAAGAAACATTAACGACAGATCGAGGCTGAACTGATGATTAATGATGAAGAAGAAGTCATTGACAAAGGACTGAAAATTTTTGCCAGAATTATCGCATTGAAAATGATGGAAGATGGTGTTGGCGAGAAAAAGATGTCTGAAGATGAGGGAGTTATATCGAGTAAAATCATTGACCACAATGTTGATGCTATGGCAGCATAGCTTGATGGTTATAATATTAATTTTAAACAGTGAGGGTTAACAATGATTAATTCAAATAGTGGAACCGGATACGACAGGCTAAAGAGATTAGCTAAGGAGCGCAATTGCAGGGTGAAAGACTTGTTGGTCTTATCAAACCAGAATGATGCATTTTATATTGGGACTAAAACGCAGAAAAAACAGGGGGAATGGTTTGCAGAATTGTGGAACAGGTTTGGGTATGAAACCGGAGTTCATCTGCGCCGAATTCATTATCAGGCGGTTAGCGATGAAGTTGTAAAACCAGACGGTAAACGCTATGAAAATACAATCGAAGATTGGGCGCTATTAAATGCGTCAGGGCGGTTTGCACGATATTTGAGTTTTGTCGATCCGCTGGCTTTTGTTGACAAACGTAATCCTGAACCGCATATTTTCTTCGATTATGAAAATGAAAATAATAATGTCAATTGGACGGTTTCGGGGTCCTTCTATAACGAATGGGATATCCCTGAAATCAATACAGACTTAACTTATTATGCTGACTGGGAATTTCCCTGGTTCTCAATTAACGGTTATCAGTACACGGAAAATCTGCAACCATATCATATTGAAATCTGGGAAGAAAAATCAACCATGGACGATGTGTTAATTCCGCTGTGTAGAAAATATTGTGTTAACCTGGTTACGGGATTGGGTTATTTATCGATTACCAGAGTTATGGAGCTGTTTGAAAGAGTGGCTCGAAGCGGAAAGCCAACCATCATATTCTACATTTCGGATTTTGATCCGGCGGGAATTCACATGCCGAAGCAGATTGCACGACAAATTGAATTCTGGACTTCTGAACATAAAATCGATTCTGAAATTAAATTGAATCCGTTAGTTCTTACAAAGGAACAGGTTGTTGAATATAAACTTCCTCGGGTACCAATAAAAGAATCTGATAAAAGAAAGCAGAATTTTGAAGATATCTTTGGGGAAGGCGCTGTGGAATTAGATGCTTTGGAAGCATTGCATCGGGGGACATTGAAAAATATTGTGGAAAAGGCAATTAACGAATATCGTGATGAGGATCTCGCTAATGAGCTGAATTCTGCAAGAAAAGAAGCGCATGAAAAGTTGCAACTTATTTGGGACGGCATTAAACAGAAGTACCAGGCGCAAT
>WJKD01000813.1 GCA_014729315.1 Promethearchaeota archaeon
ATCGAGATTTTTGAGGGAAATTGGACCTCAGCGCTTTTTCCGCTTATGGACAACGAGCAGATCGCCGATGTCCACCGCTACATTTACGGCAACCTTAGCGAGCAGATCGCCCGGCTGAAAGGCTTTACCGAGCTTAAAGACGTCGCAACGCATCAGATGATAGTCGCCCTTCTCAGAGAAACGGAGAAGCGTTTAGGCGTCGCTCCCCGACTCCAAGACGCCTATTAGTGTTTTTTTTCCTTCAATTTTTTTACTCCCCAATTTTTTTTTTTCCTTATTACAAATTTTTTTCCTTTCTTGCTGTAATCCCGTTTCGACTCGAACGAGAGCGGCGACAATGAAAGCAAAAATGGCCCTGCAGAAAACCCTTACTGGCGAGACCGTCAGAGATCTCCCGAAAGGCAAAACGGTAAAAGACCTTTTGCCGAATCACTTCCGAACCGTCTCGTTTCGCACCCTCCCCACCGTCCTTAAGCGTCAAATCCTTTTAAAAGCAAAGCCTTTCTACTAAATAGAAAACCTATAAATAATGGTAGGTTGATAATCATATAAGATCTTAATTTAAATCTCATAAAAAATTCACATTATAAAATGACTGAATCAAAAGAAGAATTAACGGAAGCGGAACGAAGACTAAAGTTTTCTAAGTTCTTATTGATCCAATCATTGATTATCGGGCTTCTCTTCGCCGCGGACCAATTCTTTTCATTTTTTGAGCAGAATTTTTTCAATACATATCTAAAACACGTACTTTTTCTGCCAGATATCTATGTTTCCATTATGGTATCCTTATCTTCAGTTATGGGATTAATTTTTTGTCTCGTCTGGGGAATTAAAAGCGATAATACCCGTTCTAAATGGGGTCGGCGAAGACCCTACTTACTTATTGGAGGCACAGTTTCAGGAGTCGCAATGATACTATATGCGTTGAGTCCAAATTATTGGTGGGCACTATTTTTTGACGTACTTATCATTGGAGTTGCTTCAAACATGTATTTTGCTGCGGAGCGCGCGCTTATCCCCGACACAGTGGAACCAAGCTTACGCGGTCGCGCAAACGGAATAATCACGATCTTCGGTAACATCGGAATTTTATTTGCTCTTATAGCATTTCTGCTCTCATACGAATTATTTGCGATTCCAAATCCAAGTGGGTCGGGAACAATTCTTACGCAAGAAGGACACCTTTTCGTGCTTTCGATGGGGGGAGTCTTTTTTTTATTGTGCGGAATTGTCGGATTCGCATTCATTAGAGAGATCCCGAATTCTGAAATGCCTCCGAAAAATAAATTCAGCGAAGAACTTAAAGAATTCTTTGATTTAGAAGAAATGAAAAAGCAAAAGGAATTTTTTAAGATTGTGGGTTCTTACATCATTTTTAAAACAGGAGTAACGACAGTCTTAACATTTCTGTTCATCTACCTGTTTTGGTTAGGCTTAACAACATTGGAACTGTTTACAGCAATCGGGATAGCATTTATTGTGCTGATTTTTAGCACGCTTACTATGGGCACTTTATCGGATAAATTCGGTCGAAAAAAGTTTGTCCCGCTATTCATTATTATTGCGAGTTTTGGTTTCTTCCTCATCCCATTTGCTAAACTAACTGAAACATCGCCAGTGAATTTGTTGATCTTCATTATTGCCATTCCTTTCGTAGTTATCGGTATTTTGGGTTTACCGGCACCCCTCGACGCGTGGAGTCAAGATCTTCTCCCTGCAGATAAGAGAGGTAAATTTTTAGGCATATATAACTTGATGTGGGTAGTAAGTCAAATTATCGGCAGTTTTATTGGAGGAATTATAGCCACATTTTACGGTTATCCTTTTATCTTCTTTGCAGGTGGGTTCTTCATGCTGCTTTCGATTCCGTTCTTTATACGAGTGAAGGAAACCTTAAAAATCGAAAAATAAACTTCTGCTATCTCTTTTTTTCTCTTTATTTTCTTAATGCTTGCCGTAAGGCTAATTTAAACTATTGCAAGTTAAACGCGTTTACAGAATTTTAAAAAGTAGAAATAAAAAGGAATTTATAGATAAATTCTATTTTCTTTGAGGTTCGACAATGATCTTAATCCACTTCTCCCTATCGTAATAGTTGAACGCGTCTACCGCTTGTTCTAGCGTTATTCTTTTAGTAATTAAACTTTCAAGATCAAGGGTCTTACTGGCGATCATGTCCAAAGCTTCGTCCCAATAATCTTTTCC
>WJKD01000072.1 GCA_014729315.1 Promethearchaeota archaeon
AGGAGGAAAAAACAGGGGATCAGGAATACAAAGTTAAAAACAATATATCAGGACAATGATCGGGGCGTAGCGCAGTCCGGTTAGCGCACTTGACTGGGGGTCAAGGGGTCGCTGGTTCAAATCCAGTCGCCCCGACGATTAGCAGCGACGGCTTTTTCTATTTACGTGCATCGTATGAAAAAGCCGTTTCATTTTTTTAAAACCAAATAGATAGCGCAAGTTAGCATAAATTGATCATGGATGATTATTCACGATTAAACGCTTTTTGGAGTACTTATTATTACATGGCAAGTTATGCCATGGAACGATTTCAAAAGCTGTGCAAAAACACAGTATCATTTGAAAAAGATCCAGATGAATATTTTGATACAAAAGAGCTAAAATTCTATTATGGTACGCAGGTCATCATATTTGCAGCTATGAGTTTAGAGGCATTGATTAATGATTTTGGTGCTTCAGAACTTGGCGATTCTTACTTTCGAAATCATGTAGATAAACTTGATACTGTTTCTAAATATTTGGTTATCATTAAAATGGTACACCAAAAAGAGTTTCCCAAAGAAAGTCAAGCTTATGAACTTTTAAAGAATCTTTTCAGGATTCGAAATAAAATGGTTCATTCCAAGTCAAAGGCTATTCCATATAAAGAAAATGGAGATATTGACATTGAAATGTATCAAAAAAAAATCGAAGGTTCCTTGAGTAATTGGGAAGAAACTGTAACCAAAAGTTTTGAAACTATAAACGAATGTTCTAAAATGCTATCTTCCTTAATACCGGAAGAATTAATTTTTTTATTATTTAAATCTGTTGTTGCTCCTACTAACACCATTCCTATATTGCCTCATTTTAATGAATGCTTAGAGAAACGAATATTATTTGAGTAACAGATACCCGATTATAACCAATAATCAGGTTTTCCCCCTAATAGCGATTGGAAAAATCCAGAACTATGTTATCTGATAATGAATGAGCCTTTTTATTTGCATTAATTATTATTATATGTATAAATGTTTTTATTGACATTATAATATTTGTTTATTATCTTCGTTATAAAGACTTCCTCAATATACAACCAAGCAATTGGTTGTAGTTATATCGTACTTTTTGTGAGAGCATGTCATGATTGTTAGATTTGGTCAGAAAACTCTTAACAAGCTTTTAGTAATTGTATTTTTTCTTTTTTCTCCTGCCGTTTTATTTATTCCTGATGCTGATGCTTTATATTTCGCATCGGATCATTTACCTGTATTTGGGGATTTTGTTCTGCCAATCGAGAACGGAGTGTGTGAACATTGCACGGAAGAATTGCTGTCTGATTTAGTATTAAGCCAGAACTATCCTAATCCATTTAATGCAAGTACAACGATTAAATTTAAATTGCTGCATAAAAGTTATGTCTCTGTTGTTATATATAATATTCATGGAAGCGTCGTAGATCGGCAACGTTTTTGATTTCTTTTTTTTGTTACAAAGTTCAATAACATGAAATGTTCATAAAAATAGCTGTGGAGGTTTTTTGTGAAAATTATTATTTCAAATATTTTTTTTAAATATCTTCTTATATTAATGATTTTTTATACATTCTCGCTAATTTTTTTACCTGAAAAAGTTATGTATTTAGCAATAATAACTGAGACATCAATTGCTATCATCTTTATTGTTACAAGAAAAGGATATATTTTTAAATTAGAGAAAGAGGATGAACATTCAAAAAAGCATTTTAAGTCTTTGTCTATTGCTGGCATAATGTTAAATAAGCGTGCAAAAAATGACTACTATGCTATCCTTATAGTTTTTGGTTGCATTCTTTTATATATGTCTGCCATTGCTTATTTTAACGTTAGAATTAATTATTATTTAATTGGCATTTTAGTATTTTTAATTGCTATGCTGTTAATTGATATATTAATTTTTGTTTATCGTCTTAGAAACGGTTTGTTTCCGAATAATGAATATGAAGCCAGAGAAATTGTCGAATTCATTTTATCTGAAACTGAGAATATTGACTTTACGGACGGAGAAAAAATGAAGTCCATAATTAGTTCCGCTGACCTCAAAGAATATGAGGCATACTTAGATGGTGTTCTTGGAGAAAACTTAGCTTATGGGAGACGATAGATGGAAAAATTTGTGGATTCCATAACAAGGAAATCATTGCAGGCAATAGATCTTTTATCTATCCACCATAAAGTGCGGACTTCTTTAGGTATTGTGGTTGGTGTGTTATTACATACGGTGCATCAAATCTGCACTCCTTTGATTCAAAAAATTGAAAAATTTGACTTTACCATAGTAACATTTTGGCAATTCATAACTTTCGGCATTTTTGTGTTACATATACCTACCATTTTTCAGGCATTTTCTAAACAACCAATATTCGATGAGAATATTGAGAAACTTTTTGCTGCTGCCCGAAAGGCAAATAAAGAAGGTAATTTAACTTTAGAGCAGAAACGGATGATTTATTTGAATATTTGTAACAAAGTTTTAGAAAAAGTAGTTTTGAATGAAAAGACAAAAAAAGAGATGCAAGAAATTGAAGATCGGCTAAGGGCGTAAATGCAATTTTGTGGCATCAAACTGTTTAAGATTGATAAGATTTTCCGGCGATTTCTTGATCGAGGTGCAATGAAATGTGTTTTATAATTAATGTAGTATTTTGGATTTCGATAACTTAATTAAAATATTTGAAAAACCTATAACAATTAACTCACTGCCGTTCCTGTAATTTTTGCCAGGCATGTGTTTCCAGAAAACTGCCTTCCACATTGGCATCCATTTCCCGGAACATTTTGAACGGAACGGTGAACGTCAAAATCTCCCTGTCAACGATCGGACGCTGTGAAATATCAAAAAAGCCTATCACGCCCCGGGGATTTTCCTTCTTTGCTTCTGCATAGCCAAATAATATGGATTGACATGCCCCGCCAAAAGGCGCTGTAACACTTTGATTCGTCCCGCGATTGAAATCCGCCATCACTGCCAGTGCGGATAGCTGATCCGCATTTGCAAAAAAGACGATCAACTCAGGATTATCCTGTTCCGTGAGTTGTTCCCAGGGTTTAAACACCACATACTTGGTGGGAACATCAGTTATCGGCAGCGAAT
>WJKD01000814.1 GCA_014729315.1 Promethearchaeota archaeon
CTCCATTTTCGTGAAAGAACGCTTTCTATTAGAAAATGAGCGTGATAGGAGGTTAAAAATCGTGTAATTGCTAAGATTCAATGATTGGAATGAATTAAGTCTGCTAAGTTGCTGATCGAATAATTAAAAAAAATAAAAAAAAGATTTGAAATAATTAGTTAAAAATTAATAATTTTAGAATAGTTTACTCAATATCTTTTGAGTCGTCCTCGATTGGATCGTAATATTCTATATCCATTAGTCCGCCTTCAGTTACTTCTTTCCAGTGAGCTTTTACGGGCATACCAATATAAGTATCTTTTACATCTACGTCAGGAGCTAATTCTGCGATGGTGACTGTATCCGCACCGTCGGGATTAATTAAAACCATCGGTTTTTCTTGAACTTCTCCTGTTTCTGGATCCTTTAAATAGGCAATAGCATAGGTTGCAACTCTTGCGGTATCTCTAATATCAACCCATCTATCAGGTTTAACTAAACATTCTCCACATACTAGTCTTGGGGGATAAAACACCCTATTACAACCTGAACATTGATTAGCAATTAGTTTTTTCTCTTTTAATTTCTCTAAAAATGGTTGCATGTGTGTAATGTTAAATTTAAAATAATAACTAGAGAGATACCAATCTGCAGGCATTGTTCGCGTTCTCACATAATCCTTTTTTATATAATCTAAGGACTTTCTTTGAGTTCTTTTTGACATTTTTTACTCACCTTTCCATTTTCTTTTTGGCTGATCTGCCATTACCATCAATGTACATAGGTTTAAACTTCCACCCCATCCGTGTCCAATCGATGTGTGAACAGTCTTTTTCACTTGATTGTCAGCTTTTCCCATAATTTGTAATGCAGCACAAGCGGGACGTTCCATAGCAGAGGCACCAATTGCGTTTGTGGAGTTGACTCCACCAGAGCAATTTACGGGTAATTCCCCGTCAAGTGCGGTTGTACCATTCTTATACATTTCAGGCGATGTAGTCTCCTCGAATAAACCAAGTTTCTCAAGCCACATGAGCTCTTGATTCGGAAAAGGGCTATATACTTCAGCGTAGTCGATTTCCTTTCTAGGGAAAGAGATACCTGCTTGAGCGTAAGCTAACTCAGAAGATTTCATCGCACCAATTTGTGCCGAAGGATCGACTTGTGCAGAGCCACTTCCATCGTAGCCTAAAACTGCAGTCTCGTTTGCTACGCTCGCAACGCCATTCACATATACTGGAACATCACACATATCTTTAGCTTTTTCCTCCGTTGTAAATAACATAGCACAGCATCCGTCAGATGCAGGGCATACCATTCCGTATCTTAATGGATACTGAACATAAGGAGTATCAAGGACATCCTCAATTGTAATATCTGGCATTCTTAAATGTGCCCACCAATTTTTAGCTGCCATTCTTCTATTATGAACTACCACTCTAGCGAGATCTTCTTCCGTGATTCTTGCTTTGCTCATATAATTCGTTGCTTGATAAGCAGCAACTCCAATCGCAGCACCTGCAGACAACAAACGATTCAAATGCTCGTAGGTAATTCCTAATGAATTAAGAATAGATATCTCTCCATACGCAACGCTTGCAAGCCCTACGCTTGTATCACCTTGAGATTGTTGTTCAAACGCAATTGCAAGTACCGTATCAATCCCTGGTAAACCAGCAGTTACCGTATAATATCCAGAAATTGCTACAGAACCTCCTGTTGTACCACCAGTCGTCACTCTCATTAAAGGTTTATTTCGGGCACCCATCCAATCTGTCATCCATAATTCAGGAATGTTTGCTCCTTCAAATGCCGGCATGTTTCCATTTACATAGGCGTCAATATCGCTAATTTCGACACTTGGAACCTTCTCTAAGCAGTTCTCCACAGCTTCGTAAACTAATTCGGGCATGCTCACATCAGAACGTTTGGAAGCATGCTCACTAAAACCCGCGCTTGTTATACATACTTGTCTACCCATTTTTTAACCACCTCTTTCTAAAACATACATTATACTAGCTTGTGAACACATTCCAGCTTGCCCCGTTGCCACTGCTTTTTTAGCGTCTTGGACTTGGTAATTATCTGCTTCTCCTCGTAGTTGTTTTACAGCCTCAATTACTCTAATTAAACCAGTCGCACATGGAGCATTTCCCCCAATAGCGCCTCCAGAGGGATTAATTGGAAGTTCCCCGGTAATTTCAGAGTTGAGTTCAGTCGCTTTTCCTTTCTCTGCTAATCCTAACGATTCGGTTAAGATTAATTCCTCGTGAGCATAAGCTTCATAAATCTCTGCGACATCAATTTCATTTCTGGGATTCGAAATTCCTGCTTCTTTATATCCTGTATTTGCTGCTAACTCCATAGACTTACTTGTCGATAAATCCCTATCGCCTAAATAATAGGGATCTTGATTATATCCCACACCAGAAATCCAGATCGGATTATCAGTTATTTTAAGAGCTTGTTGTTCGGGAGCTAATAACACTGCGGCGACTCCATCACAAGGTTGCGCAACCATTAACTCCGTTACTGGATCCGAATAAAGTTCAGAGTTTAAGACTTTATCTACCGTTATATCTGCCATTTGCGCTTCAGCTGAAGCGAGAGAATTTTTAGCAGCATTTTTTCGATTTTTAACCGCAATTTTAGCAATCTCTTCAGCACTTACTCCATATTTCTCCATATACGCCCTCATTTGAAATCCTCCTGCAGTTATATCATTCACTAAAGCAGTGGGTCTTTCCCAAGTAGGATCAGTTTCATAAAGACGCGCTGCGTGATAAGGGAAACAAGAAGGCATGCTTCCGCCCCAAACCACCGCCAGTTTATGGTTTCCAGACAGTATTCGCATTAATCCATATAGCATGGCGTGAGCACCATCCATCTCTACCTTGCTCTCGTCTGCCATGTATCCTCCCCCGACCTCAACGGTAAAGCAATTAGAAATCGTTCTTCCGTCGTAATAATCGTTCGTCGCAGAAACAACGGTTGTGATATCTTTTTTCTTTAATCCTGCTTTGTCAATCGCACCTCGAACAGCCTCAAAAATCATCTCGTATCTTCCGTAGTTTGCATCAGAATATAACTTCACGTAATTATATCCAACAATTCCAACTTTTTCCATGTTTTATATTCACCTCACGCTTTCACAAAACCCTTAATATCAGAAGGGTCTCCTTTTGTTTTTCCGGACCATTCAATTTTAAGTTTCATACCGGTTTTTATTTCATTAGGTTCGACATCCAGTAGTCTGTAAACAATTGCGGTATTACTTCCGTCTATATTAACCATTCCTACTATCTGCGGTTTTTTCACAGTTCTTGATCCTCTATCGTTAACTTTATAATGCGTAATCGTGTAGTTTTTAAGCGTTCCCGTGTCAGGTAAATCTACCCAGTTTTCTTCTAATGGAATAGCGAAATTGCATTTTCCGCATACTTTTCTTGGCGGTACGAAAACATCTCCACATTTTGGACATTTATTACCAACAATTTTTTTTTGTTCTAAGCCATCGTAAAACTTGTCCATGTATTGACCGACCCAAAATGCGAATTGAGCCCTAACAAGGCCCTTATTCGAAATAATTACTTTTTCACTCATAGTTTAAACATTTTTGTTTTTGTTTTTATTTCATTCGTGGATTTGTAATAAATTAACTTTGTTATTATTATTTGTTCAAACAAACTATTTATAAATTTTAGATCCTATTAAAAGGACGACTATTTTTACTTTCTTGTAAGTGATTTCCCCGATATCTCTATAATCAAATTCAACTGACTTATGTATCCAAATGAAAGAGAAAGCTTCAACATAGAAAGTAATTGTTAGGATTTTTGATTATTCTAGAATATGGAGCTAAATGTAGACTTAACCGTTATCCAAGTTAAGTTTTCTAAGAAAGTGATATTTCCATATCATAATTGTTAAAAAATGAAGAAAAAAGTATTAAATATGATATCGAAGAATAATTTGACTTCTTCATAGAATCTTAGGATATTATCTAAATATCTCTCAACGTGTTTCCTCAATCATATACGAATGTATGGTTAAGTCACATCTCAATAACTCTTTCCTTTAAATATACATATCCTTTATTATTTTATGTAAATATTAGAATTGAAAAAAATAAGTCGGTCGTGTGTATAGTGAAATTTTGGAAAAAAGAAGACGAAGAATTGTTTAATTCTCCTTACGAAACGATGGGATTTTCTCGAGAAGAGAATCCATTGAAAATTTCCTCCATACTTCAAAAGTTTTTAATTAAAATGTACGATCTAAAGTCGCTCACGCAAGTAGAGGATATGAAAAAACAGCTTCTTAACCGAAGAATACTAATCGTCAATACGAGGGATATATTAGAAAGTGGAAAACTGTCGAGAGAGGAATTTAGGCAATCGATCGTTGAAATCAAAGAATTTTTGTCAAGGTTCGGAGGTTCTTTGGGGAGAATTGGAAATAATTACCTGATTATAACTCCTAATTCGAGCGTGAAAATCGCAAACTAACGCTTAATATTTCTCTATTTATTTTAAGTTAGAGTCATATCGTAGATCCTTACCGTTCGAAATCATTCTTCACTTTTGTTAATTATGAATTTGTTAACAAGATAAGGAACTAAAAAAATTGTAATCAAGAAAATTAACCATACTCTCCCGATAAAAATGTTAAAATCGCTAAGCAATGTCTCAATAGAATGACCCATAATAAAATAGCCAAAGAAGAATTCGAAACCTATCGTTAAAATTAACCAGAGCAAACCGATTTTTCATAAATCTTTTTGGGTGTAATCAATTTCAGTTTTTGTAAAAAATAAATAACTTAGCGCTATTATATAGGCGATCTGAATGGGAACAAGAATTATCCTAGCGATCGTTCCGTCTAATCTAGTTAAGGGGATGAATAATCCTTCTCTAAAAATCCCAAATGTTACTGTTAATACTCCAATCAAACCCCATATTATCAAACTGTATAAATATAACTTATGATTCATCTTCTAAAGCAGCTTATCTCGAATTCATATCCATCTTTTTAATTGCTAACCTTAACTCTAAAATTTCATTTGAATAGTGTTTAAAACATCTCAAGTTTATTATTAATTCCTCTTTAAAATAAATTATGACAGATAGGAGACTTCGCGTTGGTGTGATTGGTCTCGGCGGAATTGGAAGAGTTCATTTAACAGGATATCAAAAAAATAAAAAATGCAAATTGATTTCTGTAGCTTCGGGCACTAAAGAACACGCCACAGAAGCTGCGAAAAATTATAAAATCGAAAATTCTTATTGGGATGATGATTGGAAAATCATGATAAAAGAAGATAATCTCGAC